>CAJCHX010000189.1 GCA_903970215.1 Acidobacteriaceae bacterium | reverse complement strand
AACGACGATGCGAAGATCACGGGGATGACACCCGCGGTATTGACTTTCAGCGGTAGGTACGTCGACGACCCGCCGTACATCCGGCGGCCCACCATCCGCTTGGCGTACTGGACGGGGATCCGCCGCTGGCCCTGCTCGATGAACACGACGGCCACGATGATGATCAGTGCGGCCACCAGGACGATGGAGAAGACGAGGCCACCGCGGCTGTCGAGGATCTGCTTGCCCTCGGCGGGCAGACGAGCCGCGATGCCCGCGAAGATCAGCAGCGACATGCCGTTTCCGACACCGCGCTCGGTGATCAGCTCACCCATCCACATGACGACGCACGCGCCGGCAGTCATGACCAACACGATGACGGACAGCTGGAAGAGCGACTTGCTGGCCAGAATCTCCTGCTGGCATCCCTGCAGGAGCTGCCCGCGGGACGCCAGGGCGACGATGGCGGTGGCCTGCAGCAGCGCCAGCGCGACCGTGAGGTAGCGGGTGTACTGCGTGATCTTCGCCTGGCCGGCCTGGCCCTCCTTGCGGAGCGTCTCGAAGCGCGGGATCACGACCATCAACAGCTGGATGATGATCGACGCCGTGATGTACGGCATGATCCCGATCGCGAAGACGGAGAGCTGCAACAGCGCGCCGCCCGAGAACATGTTGATCAGCGAGTAGATGTCGGCGTTGGAGCCCTTGCTGATCTGGTCGATGCACTGGCTGACGTTCTTGTAGTTGACGCCGGGCGCCGGGACCGTCGCACCGAGGCGATAGAGCACCAGGAGGCCCACGACGATCAGAATCTTCCGGCGCAGCTCCGGCGTGCGGAAGATCGGGACTAGGGCGGAAAGCACACATCCTCCTGGCGACGGGTCTCGAGTGGTAACGGACCCGAAGTTGCTTGGTCAGTTGCAAACGTCTGAAACTCTAACAGCCGGGTACGAATCGGCTGTTCAGGGTGGGTCCGCAGGTATTCACCGCGGCCCACATAGCGGTGGAGCCGCGGCGGGCGTTCGCACACCCGCCGCGGCTCACACTGCGCGGCTGATCAGGCCTTGGCCACCGGCTCGGTCACCGAGCCACCGGCCGCGGTGATCTTGTTCTTCGCGGCGTCCGACACCTTGTCGACCGTGACGGTCACGGCGACGTCGATGTCGCCGTCGGCCAGCACCTTCACCAGACGGTTCTTCCGCACGGCGCCCGCGGCGACGAGCTCGTCGACACCCACGGTGCCGCCCTGCGGGAACAGCCGGGCGATGTCGCCGACGTTGACCACCTGGTACTCGACCCGGTTACGGTTCTTGAAGCCCTTGAGCTTCGGTAGCCGCATGTGCAGCGGCATCTGGCCACCCTCGAACGCCACGGGGACGTTCTTGCGCGCCTTCGTGCCCTTGGTACCACGGCCCGCGGTCTTACCCTTCGAGCCCTCACCGCGACCCACACGGGTCTTGGCGGTCTTCGCGCCCTTGGCGGGGCGCAGATCGTGCAGCTTGATCGCCATCGGTTACACCTCCTCTACTTCCACGAGATGCGCAACCACCTGGATCAGGCCACGGTTCTGCGGGGTGTCCTCGCGGATCACGCTCTTCCGGATGCCCTTCAGACCGAGGGTCCGCAGGCTGTCACGCTGATTCTTCTTGGTGCCGATCGTGCCGCGCACCTGAGTCACCTTGAACGAAGCCATGGGTTATGCCCCCCGTCCCGCTCGAGCCCGCAGCATGCCGGCCGGGGCGACGTCCTCGATGGGCAGGCCGCGACGAGCCGCGACCTCCTCCGGACGCTGCAGCGACTTGAGTGCCGCGACGGTGGCGTGCACCACGTTGATCGCGTTGTCGCTGCCGAGGCTCTTGGCGATGACGTCGTGAACGCCCGCCGCCTCGAGCACCGGACGTACTGCGCCACCGGCGATCACACCGGTACCGGGGCTGGCCGGACGCAGCAGGACGACGCCCGCCGCAGCCTCGCCCTGAACCGGGTGGACGATGGTGCTGCCGATGAGCGGCACACGGAAGAAGTTCTTCCGGGCCTCCTCGACACCCTTCTGGATGGCCGCGGGAACTTCCTTGGCCTTGCCGTAGCCGACGCCCACCATGCCCTGGCCGTCGCCGACGATCACGAGGGCGGTGAAGCTGAAGCGACGACCACCCTTCACGACCTTGGAGACGCGGTTGATGGTGACCACGCGCTCGATGTGGTTGCTCTTCTCGGCCTCGTTGCGGCCGCCGCGCTGATCGCGGTCGCGGCCGCGGCCGCGCCGATCGTTGCGGTCGTTGTTGTTCTCGGGACCGTTGGTGCCGGCGGGCCCATTGCCGCCGTCACGACGCTGACGTCCGGGCATCAGGCTGCCTCTCCTTGAAAAGTGATCTTGGTCATCAGAACTTCAGCCCGCCTTCGCGAGCCGCGTCTGCGAGTGCCGCGATCCGGCCGTGGTACTTGTTGCCTCCACGGTCGAACACGATCGCCTCGACGCCCGCTGCCTTGGCACGGGCGGCGATCAGTTCGCCGACCTTCTTGCTCTGTGCGGTCTTGTCCCCGCCCGCGGCACGCACGTCGGCCTCGAGGGTCGACGCGGCGGCCAGCGTGTGGCCCTTCGAGTCGTCCACGAGCTGCACGTGGATGTGCCGGCTGCTGCGGTTGACCACCAGGCGCGGACGGACGGCCGTGCCCTCCACCTTCTTGCGGAGGCGGAAGTGGCGGCGGGCCTTCGACGCGCGACGGCGCGTCGAGACGTCCTTGCCCAGCGGAATGCGCTTGCTGTTCTCGGTCTGTGCGGTTGCCATCTCTACTTACCCGTCTTTCCGACCTTGCGACGGATCTGCTCGCCCTCGTAGCGGATGCCCTTGCCCTTGTAGGGGTCGGGGCGCCGCAGGCGGCGGATCACGGCCGACACCTCGCCGACCTGCTGCTTATCGATGCCGGAGACCGAGAACTTGGTGGGGCTCTCTACGGCGAACGTGATGCCCTCCGGCGCGGCGATCGGCACCGGGTGGCTGTAGCCGAGCGAGAACTCCAGGTCCTTGCCCTTGAGCGCGACGCGGTAACCCACGCCGTAGATCTCCATCTTCTTGGTGTAACCCTGCGTGACACCGGTCACCAGGTTCTGGACCAGCGTCCGCGACAGACCGTGCAGCGACTTGCTGCGCCGCTCGTCGTCGGGACGGGCCACCACTACGGCACCGTCGTCGCTCTTCGAGACGGTGATGGGCTCGGCGATCGTCAGCGCCAGCTGGCCCTTGGGGCCCTTGACGGTGACGTCCTGGCCGGCGATCTGCACGTCGACGCCCGCGGGTACTACCACGGGGTGCTTGCCAATACGCGACATTGTCCTATCCCCCTTACCAGACGTAGGCGAGGACTTCGCCGCCCACGCCGTGCTTGGCTGCCTGACGGTCGGTGAGCAGACCCGAGGACGTGGAGATGATCGGCACGCCCAGGCCGCCCAGGACCTTCGGCAGATTGGTGGACTTCGCGTAAACGCGCAGGCCGGGCTTCGACACGCGCCGCAGCCCCGCGATGGAGCGCTCCCGGCTCGGGCCGTACTTCAGCGAGACGACGAGGTTCTTACCGACCTCGGCGTCCTCGGTGCGGTAATCGGTGATGTAGCCCTCCGACTTGAGGATCTGGGCGATGTTCGCCTTGATCTTCGAGTGCGGGAGCTTCACCTCGTCGTGGTACGCCGAGTTGGCGTTGCGCAGACGGGTCAAGAAGTCTGCGATCGGATCGGTCATGGTCATGACAGCGTCCGTCTACCCTTCTCGCGGCGGTTCCCATACAACACGCACGCGCTGGTGCCCCCGCGACGCCCGGAAGGGGCGCAGCGGCAGGGCCTGACGCGTCACGTGGTGGGCCTACCACGAAGCGATTCGTGTCCTGACCGACTGTTGCCGGTCAGGTCCCGGACCCCCGGAGACCGTAGTCACGGCCGCGCGGCGGGTTCGGGGAGGCGCGCCGGGGGTGCTCGCGCACCCCAGGCAACCCCTCTAGTGTAGGGAACGCCCCGGTCGGAGGCAAAACCGTGCTCGCGCCGCCGCAGAATGCACGTCCGGTCGGCCTGTGATTGGATTTTCGAGAGGGCGGGACGGGACGGGCTTCGCGCGCATCCCTGGAGCGCGGAGAGGCGGCACGATGAGCATCCTGGTCGGATTCAAGGTCGGCGCACCCGGGTCGGACGCACTGCTGCTGGCTGGACAGCTCGCGGTCGCGGCGGGTCTGCCGATCGACGTGATGACGGTGGCGGTACGCCCCCGCAACCTGGTACCGGGCCGCGCGAGCGACGCATTCGGCGAGTTCACCCGGCGGCGATTCGCCGAGGCCGAGAGCCAGGTCCGGGCGGATTTGGCCACTCTCCCCGGCTCCGCCGACCTGGAAGTACGGTTCGCCCACCGCATCTCGCGCTCGACCGGCCTGGCCCTGATCGACGGGATCGCCGAGGTCGGGGCGTCGATGCTGGTGCTGGCCAGCGCGCCGGGCCGCGAGGGCCGGATCTCCATCGGGCCCGTCGCGAACCGCATCATCCACTCCAGCCCCGTCCCGGTCGCGATCGCGCCGCTGGGCTGGGCCGCCGTCGCGGCGGCGTCGCCTACCGCTCGCGTGGCACTGACCGCCGCGTTCGACGGCAGCGCGGAGAACGAGCACGTCCTGCGCGAGACCCAGGCGCTGGGCAGGTCGTTCGACGCACAGGTGCGAGTGGCGACGTTCGCCGTGCGCGGCGCCATCATGTATCCCCCGGAGCTGGGCGCGTCCGATGTGGAGGAGGCGCTGGCCGAGTGGGTCGATCAGACCCAGCGGGCCGTCAACGGCCTCCGCCATCCGGGCGGGGTCCTCGTCGACGTGCCCAACGTGATCTCGGCGGGCGACGACTGGGACGCGGCGCTGTCGTCGCTCGACTGGGTGCCCGGCGACCTCCTGTGCGTGGGCACCACTCCGCACGGGGGCCTCGCCCGGGTGTTCATCGGCAAACGGGGAACGCGGATCCTGACGCACTCCCCCGTGCCGGTCGTGGCCCTGCCCGCCTGACGAGTCGCGTCAGCGCCGAGTCCCGGCGTCAGGCGACCTCGAGGGTCGTGACCACCGGCGTGGGGTTCACCGTCAGGTCGAGCACCGGGCAGTGTCTGTCGACGGCGTCGGTCAGCTCCCGGTAGCGCTCGGCGGAGTCGGGCCCGACGATGCGGACCCGGACACGGATCGCGGTGAATCCGGGCCGGATCCCGTCGTCGAGGCCGAAGAAGCCGCGAACGTCGAGATCCCCCTCTGCCGACAGGTCGAGTTCGTCCAGCGTCAGACCGCCGCGATCCGCATAGAACCGGTAGGTCACCACCTGACACGACAGCAGCGCCGCGAGGTAGGTCTCGACCGGGTTGATGGCGGCGTCGGCGCCGCCGAGCGTGGGCGGCTCGTCGACCGCGACGGTGTGCTGGCGCGCGCGCACCGTACTACCTACCGCGCCGTCGGGCGTGGCAGCGGCACGGAAGACCACACGGGCGTTGGCTGTGCTCCGCTCGACGGCCTGTCGCGTGACGTCGACGATGGCGGAGAGACCTCCGGTGGTGGATGCAGTCATGGATCCTCCTCGTTGGACCACGAGTCCGGCGGATCCGGACGACGTCGTCCCCGGACGTTAGGCCCCCACAAGAACGCTGCCCACGGTTGCGCTCACGGTGATCCACAGGGCCCCGGTTAGGCTTTCAGGCATGTCCAAGGTCCTTTCCACACTTCCCGTCGGCGAACGCGTCGGCATCGCCTTCTCCGGCGGCCTCGACACCTCGGTCGCTGTCGCCTGGATGCGCGACAAAGGCGCCGTCCCCTGCACCTACACCGCCGACATCGGGCAGCCGGACGAGCCGGACATCGCTGCGGTGCCCGGGCGCGCCAAGGACTACGGCGCCGAGATCGCCCGCCTCGTCGACGTACAGCAGTTGCTGGTCCAGGAGGGCCTTGCGGCGCTGCAGACCGGCGCCTTCCACATCCGCTCCGGCGGCAAGACGTACTTCAACACCACGCCGATCGGTCGGGCCGTGACAGGGACGATGCTGGTGCGCGCCATGAAGGACGACGGCGTCGAGATCTGGGGCGACGGGTCGACCTACAAGGGCAACGACATCGAGCGGTTCTACCGCTACGGCCTGATGGCCAACCCCAAGCTCCGGATCTACAAGCCCTGGCTGGACTCGCAGTTCGTGGCCGAGCTGGGTGGGCGCAAGGAGATGAGCGAGTGGCTCGTCGCGCACGGCTTCCCCTACCGCGACTCCACCGAGAAGGCGTACTCGACCGACGCCAACATCTGGGGCGCCACCCACGAGGCGAAGAGCCTCGAAGAGCTCTCGTCGGGCCTCGACATCGTCGAGCCGATCATGGGAGTCGCCGCGTGGCGCGACGACGTCGAGGTCGCCACCGAGGTCGTCTCGGTGCGCTT
>CAJCHX010000188.1 GCA_903970215.1 Acidobacteriaceae bacterium | reverse complement strand
GGCGCTGTCGGCGCCGCAGAAGGGTGGACCTCGGACGAGCGGACGGCACCCGAGGGCCACACCGGCACGTGAGCCGTATCGGCCACCCGCCGCGCGACCGGACCCGCAGCCGCCGATTGCGGCGTCCGCTGTGGCGCGGTGTGCTGCGCCGCCGGACCGGGCGACGTCCGCTGCGCCGCAGCGCGCTGTGCCGTCGACCCCTGCGGTGCCCGCGGCCTTTCCGGACGCGCCGCCCCGGACCGCGACGCAGCTTCGGCGCTGAATTCCGGATCGGGAACGGGGCCTCGGGACCGGAGCAAGGGCGGCGCCCACCAATTGTACCGGCCGAGCAGCTTCATGGTCGCCGGCACCAGGAGCGCACGCACGAGAGTCGCGTCGACCAGCAGGGCGACCAGCATTCCGAGGCCGAGCATCTTCACGAACACCATGCCGGACAGCCCGAACGCACCGACCACGACGGCTAGCAGGAACGCGGCACTGGTGATGATCCGTCCCGTCTTCGCCAGGCCCACCGCTACCGCGCGGGTGTTGTCCCCCGTTGCCAACCACTCGTCGCGGACCCGCGACAACAAGAACACCTCGTAGTCCATCGACAGACCGAAGAGGACGGCCAACATCATGATCGGGACCGTGGGGTCGAGCGCGCCCGTCGAGTGGAAGCCCAACAGACCCTGGAGGTGACCATCGCAGAACACCCAGGTGACCACCCCGAACGAGGCGAACAGCGATACCGCGCTCATCAGCACCGCCTTGATCGGCAGCACCACCGACCTGAAAGCCAGGAAGAGCAGTACGCCCATCACCACGACGACCACCAACGCCATCCACGACAGGCCCGCCCCGAGCGAATCGAGCATGTCCACGGTCTCGGCGGTCGGGCCGCCGAGCAGCGCCTGGGTCCCGGTGGGCGGCGGCACTGCGCGTAGTTCTCGCACCACATGCTGCGAGTGTTCGGTCTGCGTCTCGTCGGGCCATCCGACCCGCAGCAGCGCGGCGCCGTCGGTGGCGTCCACCACGTCGACGGATGCCACGCCGTCGACCTGACGCAGCTGGGCGGAGTATCGCGCGAGCGCGACCACATCGAGGTCTCCGTCCGCAGCGCTCACGACGATGTTGGCGGTCGCGCCCCCGGAGCCGAAATCGGAGCCGATCGTCTCGCTGTCGGAGTACGACGCGGCCGACGGTGGCAGGGTATGGAAGTCGGACCCCGCCCACCGGACGCCGAGCAGCGGCAGCCCCAGCGCCATCAGGGTCAATGCGACGGCGACGATATACGCGACGGGGCGGCGCATCACTGCGTCCGCGACCCGTTCCCAACCTGCCGAACGGCCGTGCTCGCCCCGCCGCCGATTGCCGAAGCCCGGGACCGACCACGCGTTGATCCGCGGTCCCAGCAGGCACAATGCCGCCGGGAGAACCGTGAGGGCAGCGAACGCGGCGATGAGCACGGCGGCGATCCCGCCGTACGCGATGGACTTCAGGAGCACCTGGGGGAAGACCAACAGCGAACTCAGCGCAGCAGCCACCGTGAGCGCTGAGAACAAGACGGTCCGTCCGGCGGTGGCGAGCGTGACCGTGAGGACCGCGGTGCGGGGATACCGCCCCTTGTATCGGGCCAGCTCCTCACGGAACCTGCTGACGACGAACAGTGCGTAGTCGACAGCGAGCCCCAGGCCCAGCAGCGTGACCACATTGATCGAGAGGGTGGAGACCTCGGTGAAGCCGGCGATCACCCGCAGTGCCGTCATCGCGCCGAGCACCGCGACCACCCCGACCAGGACCGGCATCGTCGCCGCCAACAGGCTCCCGAAGATCACTACCGCGAGCAGCAGGACCAGCGGCGCCGAGATGGTCTCGGCCCGCGCGAGGTCGTGCATGGTTATCGCACCCGCCTCGGCCCCCACCGGAAACGGTCCCGCCAGCCGGGTCTTCAGCGGGGTAGCGCTCAGAGTGGGTGCCAGCTCCTGGTACAGCCGGGTCTGTTCAGTGGCTCCGTTCCCCGCCACCGATACCAGGACCAGCACGGAGTGTCGATCGTGGCTGATCATCGCAGGATCGCCGGTCTGGTACCACGTGCTGGTGGACGAGACGGTGCCCGGTGCATACCCCGTGATCGCCCGTTGCACCTCGGCCCGGAAACGGGGATCGGTCGCGACCATGCTGGGGCTGGAATACGCCACGAGGGCGTCCACCGCATGGCTGTCGAACACCGTGTGCTCGGCGGCCAGCTCGAGTGCCGACTGGCTCGCGCTGTCCTGCGTCCCACCGTCGGACAGGTGGGCCGCTGCGCCCGATCCGAACAGGCCCGTAGCCAGCGTCGCCAAGACCGCGACGACGAGGACCAGGCCACAATGGCGGTCCAACACACCCGCCCACCAGAATCCCAGACCGCGCGTCGCCGCTCGTCGCTGTGCGCGCCCGCCGGGCCGCGGTGGGCGCGGCGGGGAGACGACCAGACGGTCCGGCATCCATCACCTCTCGCGGTTGTGTCGCCCCACATCGTAAGCCGTGGCGCCGACACCTCGGGTTCCAGCGGCGCGTCGCGCGGCACAGACCTGCCGGACGCGGGACTGCGGACCGGGACACGCGGTACGCAGCTCAGATCGCGGAGGTGCCCGACGCGGACAGGGGTCGGCCCAGGTGCTTCGTGGTGCGCAGAATCACGGACCGGTCGATCACCTCCAGGCCGGACACGGCACGCTCGATGACCGTCTCCACCTTCCGTACGTCGTCGAGCGACCGCAGCCACATCGCCAGGACGATGTTCGCCGCCCCCACCGTGGGCGCCAGCAGCCGCAGATCGCGCAATGTGGCCAGCCGATCGAGCGCGGCCTCGACCGATCGCGCGGGGGTCCGCAGGAAGAACCACGCGTACACCGGCCGGCCGGAGAAGGGCCGCGCCACTTCGGTGCGCACGACGACCCGGTCGGATGCCAACAGGCCGTTCAGCGCGGTCCGCGCCCGGTCCGGCCCGATCCCGAGACGCTCGGCGAGTTCCGCGCCGGTCAACCGGCCGTCGCGCCGGAGCCGAGCCAGCACCCGAGCATCGTCGTCCGGGTCGATC
>CAJCHX010000187.1 GCA_903970215.1 Acidobacteriaceae bacterium | reverse complement strand
CTCCTTGGAGACCGACTCGGGCACTTCCTGATAAGAGTTGAACTGCATCGTGTACGTCGCTCGGCCCTGGGTGCTGCTGCGCAGATCGGTAGCGTAGCCAAACATCTCGGCCAGCGGGACTTGGGCCCGCACGACCTGGCTGCTGCCCCGCTGCTCCATGCCCTCGATCTTGCCGCGACGTGAGGACAGGTCGCCGATGACCTCACCCATGTAGTCGTCGGGGGTGACGACCTCGACGGACATGATGGGCTCGAGCAGGACGGGGTGGGCCTGCCGGGCAGCCTTCTTGAAGCACAGCGACCCGGCGATCTTGAAAGCCATCTCCGACGAGTCGACGTCGTGGTACGCACCATCGAGCAGCGTGACCTTGACGTTGACCAGCGGGTAGCCGGCCAGCACACCGTACTGGAGGGCGTCCTGCGCACCGGCGTCCACCGAAGGGATGTACTCCTTCGGCACCCGACCACCGGTGACCGCGTTCACGAACTCGTAGGTCACGCCGTCCTCGGCGTCCTCGAGCGGCTCCACCTTGATGATGACGCGCGCGAACTGGCCCGAGCCACCCGTCTGCTTCTTGTGGGTGTACTCGTGCTTGTCGACGGTCTTGCGGATCGTCTCGCGGTAGGCCACCTGCGGCTTGCCGACGTTGGCCTCGACCTTGAACTCGCGCCGCATGCGGTCGACGAGGATGTCGAGGTGCAGCTCGCCCATGCCGCCGATGACGGTCTGGCCGGTCTGGTCGTCTAGTTCTACGGAGAAGGTGGGGTCCTCCTCCGCGAGCTTCTGGATCGCGATCGACAGCTTCTCCTGGTCCGACTTCGACTTCGGCTCGATGGAGACGTTGATGACCGGGTCGGGGAAGCTCATCGACTCCAGGACGATCGGCGCACTCGGGTCGCACAGGGTGTCACCGGTCGTGGTGTCCTTGAGGCCGATCATCGCGTAGATGTGGCCCGCGGACGCGGAATCGACCGGGTTCTCCTTGTTGGCGTGCATCTGGAACAGCTTCCCGATGCGCTCCTTCTTGCCCTTGGTGGCGTTGAGCACCTGGGTGCCGGCGTCGATGTGACCCGAGTACACGCGCACGAAGGTCAGCTTGCCGAAGAAGGGGTGCGCCGCGATCTTGAACGCGAGAGCCGAGAACGGCTCGTCGGCGGACGGCTTGCGGCTGAGGATCTCCTCCTCGTTGCCCACCGCGTGGCCCTCGATGGAGGGCACGTCGAGCGGGCTCGGCAGGTAGTCGATCACGGCGTCGAGCATGGGCTGCACGCCCTTGTTCTTGAACGCCGAACCGCACAGCACCGGGTACAGCTCGCGCGAGATCGTGAGCTTGCGGATCGCAGCCTTGATCTCCTCGACGCTCAGGCCCTCGCCGCCGAAGTACTTCTCCATCAGCACCTCGTCCGACTCCGCGACCGCCTCGAGCAGCTTCTCGCGCCACTCGGCGGCCAGCTCGACGAGGTCCTCAGGGATCTCCTCGATGGTCGGCTCGGCACCGGTCGGCACGACGCCGCGCCAGGTGATGGCCTTCTGCTCGATCAGGTCGACGACACCGTCGAAGTCGTCCTCGGCGCCGATCGGCAGCTGCAGGACCAACGGCTTCGCGCCGAGGCGCTCCTCGATGGTGCGCACGGTGAAGTAGAAGTCGGCGCCCAGCTTGTCCATCTTGTTGACGAAGCAGATGCGGGGGACGTCGTACTTCTCGGCCTGCCGCCAGACCTGCTCGGACTGCGGCTCGACGCCCTCCTTGCCGTCGAACACGGCGACCGCACCGTCGAGCACGCGGAGCGAACGCTCCACCTCGACCGTGAAGTCGACGTGCCCGGGGGTGTCGATGATGTTGATCTGGTTCTTCTTCCAGAAGCAGGTCACCGCAGCGGAGGTGATGGTGATACCCCGCTCCTTCTCCTGCTCCATCCAGTCGGTGGTCGAAGCACCGTCGTGGGTCTCACCGATCTTGTAGTTCACACCGGTGTAGAAGAGGATGCGCTCGGTCGTGGTGGTCTTACCGGCATCGATGTGCGCCATGATGCCGATGTTGCGGACCTTCGTGAGGTCGGTCAGCACTTCCTGTGCCACGGTATTCCCTTCGGGAAGAATTCTTAACTAAGGCTGTCTGATCGATGGTCACGGCTAGGCCGCCACGCGAAGCGGGCTTCGCGTGTCACCAGCGGTAGTGCGCGAACGCCCGGTTGGCCTCGGCCATCTTGTGGGTGTCTTCACGACGCTTGACCGAGGCGCCGAGACCGTTGCTCGCGTCCATCAGCTCGTTGGCCAGGCGCTCGACCATCGTCTTCTCGCGACGCTGCCGCGTGAAGGTGACCAGCCAGCGCAGCGCGAGGGTGTTGGCACGACCGGCCTTCACCTCGATGGGCACCTGGTAGGTGGCGCCACCGACGCGGCGGCTCTTCACCTCGAGCGACGGCTTGACGTTGTCGAGCGCGCGCTTGAGCGTGATCACCGGGTCGGCACCGGTCTTCTCGCGGGTCGCCTCGAGGGCGCCGTAGACGATGCGCTCGGCGGTGGACTTCTTGCCGTCCAGCAGCACCTTGTTCACGAGCTGCGTGACCAGCGGCGAGCCGTAGACCGGGTCGTTGATGAGGGGGCGCTTCGGCGCCGGGCCCTTGCGAGGCATTAGCTCTTCTCCTTCTTGGCGCCGTAGCGGCTGCGAGCCTGCTTGCGGTTCTTGACGCCCTGGGTGTCGAGCGATCCGCGGATGATCTTGTAACGCACACCGGGGAGGTCCTTCACACGGCCTCCACGCACGAGCACCATCGAGTGCTCCTGGAGGTTGTGACCCTCACCCGGGATGTAGGCGGTGACCTCGACCGAGCTGGTCAGGCGGACACGCGCGACCTTCCGGAGCGCCGAGTTCGGCTTCTTCGGGGTCGTGGTGTACACGCGGGTGCAGACGCCGCGACGCTGCGGCGAGCCCTTGAGGGCGGCCGTCTTCGTCTTCGACACCTTGTCGCGGCGGCCCTTTCGGACCAACTGATTGATAGTTGGCATGTAAGCGCTGTTTCCTCTTGTTGTCGTGGCTACGGCCGCCGTGGTGGCGGCCGCGGATGTTGCTGCGGTTGTAGCTCCGGGCAGGCCTAGACGTCCCGTTGGATGTCCGACCTCCGCAGCTCGGCCCCTCCAGCGGCGCCGGCTGACACCGTTTCCGCTGGTCAGTCTCGTTTCCGAGATGTAGCTACCCCACCTCGTCTTACCCCGAGGTCGGGCGTGTCGCGCGTCTTCAGGCGGTTCCGGTGGTCCGGCCTACCTGTGGACACGTGAGAGCGGCCCGACTTTCGCCAGGCACGGCGTCCAAGCTTACCCGGATCGACTCACCGCGGTCAAAAAGCCTCCGCTCCGGGCAGAGCACGTGCGCCGGGCGCCGACATCACTCACGCTACGCCGCAGGTCACAGACCCCGGTAGTCCCGCGTCGGCATCCGCGGTCCGCGGCGCTCGCCGCCGTGACCCGCGAGCGACAGCAGCCGCAGGACCCTTCCGCGCTGGCCGGAGTACGGCGCGAGGAGCTCGAGCATGGCGGTGTCGTCGACCGCCG
>CAJCHX010000186.1 GCA_903970215.1 Acidobacteriaceae bacterium | reverse complement strand
CACGGACGATCACCGCGTCGGCGGTCTCGAGTGCGAGGTCGGACCCGGCTCGTCCCATCGCCACGCCGGTGTGTGCAGCGGCCAAGGCTGGTGCGTCGTTGACGCCGTCGCCCACCAGCATCACCCGCCGGCCGGCGGCCTCGAGTTCCCGGACCGCGGCCACCTTGTCCTGTGGCAGCAGCTCGGCGCGGACATCGTCGATCCCGACGACGCGGGCGAGCGCCGTAGCCGCGCGGCGGTTGTCGCCCGTGAGCAGGACCGGGGCGCGGCCCGTGACCGTATGCAGGGTCGCGACGGCCTCCACCGCGTCCGGGCGGAGCCGGTCGGCTAGTCCGAGCACACCGGCTGGTCGGCCGTCGACGGCGACGACCACCGCGGTCTTCCCCTCGCTCTCCAATGCGGACACGACCGCCGCGACCCGCCCGTCGACGGCGCCGTCGGTGACAGTGCCCTCGGTGACAGTGCCCTCGGTGACAGGGCCCTCGGTGACAGGGCCCTCGATGACAGGGCCCTCGGTGACGGTGCCGCCGAGCAGGTGCCCCGGGCTGCCGACCGTGACGTCTCTGCCGTCGACGAGCGCACGGACACCCCGGCCCGGTGCGGAGTCGAACCGATCGACGGGCAGCAGGGGCAGGTTCCGCTCCCGAGCGGCCCCGACGACCGCGGCAGCCAGCGGATGCTCGCTGGGGTGTTCTGCGGCGGCGGCGAGTGTCAGCAGACGGTCCGCGTCGACGCCGGCCCAGGCGAACGGCCGGACATCGGACAGCCGGGGTGCGCCTTGGGTCAGCGTGCCGGTCTTGTCGAATGCCACGGCATCGACGGAGCCGAGCTGCTCCATCACGACCGCCGACTTCACCAGGACGCCGTGTCGGCCGGCGTTCGCCATCGCCGCCAGTAGTGGCGGCATCGTGGCGAGCACGACCGCACACGGCGACGCGACGATCATGAACGTCATCGCCCGCAGCAGGGCGGGCTGCAGCGCCGCCCCGAATCCGAGCGGGATCAGAAACACCGCGAGCGTCGCGACGACGACCCCCACGGAGTACACCTGTTCGACCCGCTCGATGAACAGCTGCGCCTTCGCCTTCGTCGCCGATGCCTCCTCGACCATCGCCACGATCCGGGCCACCACCGTGTCGCTCGCCGCGCGGTCCACCCGGATGCGCAGCGCGCCGGTGCCGTTCAGGGTTCCGGCGAAGACCTCGTCGCCGGCGGTCTTGGCGACCGGCAGCGGTTCGCCGGTGATGGAGGCTTGATCCACGTCGCTCTCACCCGAGAGCACCTGCCCGTCGGCGGCGATCCGCTCGCCCGGGCGTACCACGATCGTCTGTCCCACCTGCAGCGAGGCGGCATCCACCGCCACTTCGCTGCCACAGTCGTCCACCACGGTCGCGCGCTCCGGAGCGAGGTTCAGCAAGCTGCGCACGGAGTCGGCGGTCCGCTGCGTCAGGAACGCTTCCAGCCCGCCCGAGGTGGCGAAGATGACGATCAGTAACGCACCGTCGAGCACCTGGCCGATCGCCGCGGCACCGATCGCTGCGACGATCATCAGCAGATCCACATCCAGGATCCGCTCGCGGAGCGCCTGCATACCCGCGAGTGCCGGTTCCCAGCCTCCGGTGATGTAGCACGCCAGGTACAGGGCCCACCACGACCACACGGGTCCGCCCGCGTACTCGGCGACCAGTCCTAGCGCGAAGAGCACGGTGGCGATCGCCGCCCACCGCACCTCGGGCAATGTGAGCGGCCGGGTCCGGATAGACGGTGTGCCGCGCGGCCGGTCCGTGGTCGCCGGCGTGCCGAGTAACGGTGTCACGGTGTGGGCCTCTCGCTCGCGAACAGCACGACCCAGGTATATCTGAAGACCTGTTCATGCATGCACGCAAGATGATGCACGTTCGAACTACGCCACGCAACCCCGCGGCTTCAGCTAATCGCGCACCGGCAGTGGTTGCGGGCGGCCGTGAAACCACCCCTGAGAGAACGCACAGCCGTTCGCGACGCCCCTGCGATGCATGAACTCGTCCTCGACACCCTCGATCAGGGCCGCGATGCCCAGATCGTCGACGACGCCGATCATCGTCTCCAACGGAAGGAACCTCGGACGGGCGCCGGGGCTGGGGGTCGGATGCCCGGAGATGGGGTACGCCACCAGCGCGACCTTGTCGATCTTGACGATGTCGACCGGCAACGCCTCGATCTGGGCGGGGGTGGTCCAGCCGACACCGAAGTCGTCGATGCACGTGGTCACACCCAGTTCGCGCAGTCCCGTAAGAGTTTCCGCCGCCGCCCGCAGGTCACGGATCGGCACCGTCTCGGTCACCTCGATCCACACCTGGCTCAGCGGGACACCGTGCCGCTCGGCCAGCCGCGCAATGCCACGAACGTAGGGCTCACCAGTCAGTTCGCTCGGTGAGGCGTTGATCGATACCGCGATCTCCACCCCCGCCACCGGCCGCAACCCTGCGAAGTCCCGCATCACCCTGTCGACCACACGAGCGCCGAGTTCCCTGATCGTCTGCGAACGCTCGGCCGCAGCCAGCAGCGAGGCCGGCGACGACCACCCCGTGCCACGACGAAGGCGCAACAGCGCCTCGACGGCGACCAGCCGAGAAGAGCCGGTCGAGACGATCGGCTGATAGTGCATGTCGAACGGCAGCTCCATTGCGTCCGTTGCGCGGCGCAGAATCAGGTCACTCCCCTCTCGAGCCCTCACACTAGACAATCGGCGTACGACGACCTGTCTAACACTATCCAAGACGGCAGGTTCGCTTATGCGAAGAAAGATAGCGATTTCACTATGTCGCCGACGATTAGATACGGCAACATGGATTATTCGGCGCCCAGGGCGTCACAGGCTTCTCGCCCGGACAATCAATCGTGCGGTCAATCAGCCGAGCGGCCCGCCGATACCACTCCTGAATACGCGTCACTATCGCTCGGCCCCGTGCCGGTGAGCATGATCGCGTCGGCCACGCCATCGATGGCTGCAGGATCGATACCCTCACGCCCGCCGCCGCCATGGGCGATGGTCACGGTGGCGAGCACCTTGCGCCGCCCTTCGGCGTAGGCGCCGATCTCGATGGTGAGGATGTCGGTTCCAGCCTTGACCAGATGCGTTACCAATCGCGCACCGAAGCTGAATCGGTCACCGATCCGGATCGTGTCATCGATGGTGAAGTGCTGCGCAGCATGCACGATGCGCGAAAGGTTGCAGTCCGGGATAGCGGTACTGACGACCATCGCGGCCGCGTCGAGCATCGGGGCCCCGAGGATGGTCACCGGCACCGGAGTGTCGGGCGGCAGGATCCGTCGCTCTTCGTACGGCACGAACGAACAACGAATGGCGCGAGCAAACCCCCGGACCCATTCGGAGCTGATCTCGCAGGTGTCGGGATACCAGGCGTCCCAGCCGTCGCCGTTGGTGTATGACGGAATGTCGATCGCCTTACTCTTAGACGCGGTAGTAACTGTGACCAGCGGTTGCCCGGGACCCCGAAAGGTGGGCCGCCAACCGATAATTCTAGCCGACAAAACGGACGAGGGGCGAGTCAAGCCGCACGATCCACTTCTTTCGCGATAGCAAATTACCGCGTGGGATTCGGCAAATACCCGCTACTGCGCCGAGGGCGATTCGGGTCACCCGGTCTCGGCCGCACCGTCGTTCACCACAACAGCGGGCCACCCAGGTTGCACGTCGTATCCACGTCCATGGCCCGGGCTAGACGGGCTGACCCGGATGGCGTCCCAGTCACGTGGTCCGGCCTGGCCGCACGCCGGGCGTTCGCCAGCTCATCGGCCGGGACGAGGGATCGAAGCAGATCGGAATAGAGGTTGTAGACCCGCATGGTCTCGAGGTGTGCGCGCGATGTCCAGCCTGCGCCGATCGTGGGACGGTCGGTCCCCGCCAGTCCGAGCTCGGCCACCCGGGCGTCGATCGCCTGCTGCCACTGAGCCTTGAACACGCCGTAGTCGATCGCCAACGCGTCTTCCCTCCAATCACCGCCGCGCCTCCCATGGTTCTCGGCGCCGACACTCCCCGGGCAGACTACTGCCAGACTCCGACCTTCTGCCACGCTCCGACGAAGTGCGGCCGCACTAACCGGTCAGCAGTCGTCGCCGCTCGCTGCAGCAGCGGCGCGGTCACGGTGCAGCGTCAGGTTCCACCGCTGCAGCACCGGCCCGACATAGGCGGCCGTGTTGTCACGGTCCGTCGGTCCGTCATGCAGAATTCCTACCGCGCAAACGCTTTCGTCATGGTTCACGACGAACAGAGCCGACCCGGAATCGCCGATCACGGCGTACCCGCCCCACTCGAAGTACCGGCTGTCGGCGTGGACGAGGGGCCCGCAGGTGAACCCCGAACGAGCGCCGAGCATGCAGATCGGAGTTCCCGCCCCCAGCCGCGAGACCTGCTGCGGCGAGAGGACTGCCGCGATCGGATGCACGCCGATCGTCGTACCCCACTTCGCGGGTGGAGTCGAGACTCGGAGGAACGCGACCGAAGCATCGAACATGGTCCCATCCGGCAGCGTGTCGTCCTCGTGTTCCACGATCGGGCCGAGATAGATCCGCCGGCGTTGGTTCCGGTCGGTGTATACCCAGGTATCCCCGCCCAACCCGCCCGCGCAGTGCCCGGCCGTCAGGTAGCCCGGTCGTCCCGACGCCGAACTGACCGGCCACCCGATGGTGCAGTTGTTCGGGCCCCCCGAACGGGTCGCGTCGACGATGGTCATTCCGGGCGCGAACCCGTCGTCCCAGGACCACCGGAACGCGACCGGGTGCCCTCCCCAACTGTTCGGCAGCGAGATGTATCTGCCCGAGACCATCGTCACCGCCGGGGCGCCGGTGGACGAGCCGCCACACGCCGTCGCCAGCAGCAGTACGCCGGCGATCAGCGCCGCGAGTACCGTGCGCGTCGTCGATCGCCGAACCGCTGAGCAGACTTGAACCACCTCGTAACTTTGGTGCACCGCGGAACAGTATCCGGGACCTTCGCCGGGCGCACGAGCGCCAGCCGGTCGATCAGCTCTTCTCGGCGTCCGGGAGCGGCCGCTCGCTAGATCGCACCCCGCGGGTCGACGACCGCCTCGATCGACCGGACGCCACGCTCGTCGATATCCAGTGTGATGGTAGCGAACCATTGAATACCGTTGAACGCGTGCACAGTTCGCTGCTGTCCGATCAACGTGGCGCCCGGCAGGAACAGCAGGAGGTTGCGCGCGACGTCTGCCGCACCTCGGTTGCTCTGCGGCGGCGCGCCGGACACGAACGTCGCCCGACCCCAGGCTTCCGGGACGAGCACACCGATCAATCCGTCGAGGTCACCCCCGTGGCACGCCACCATGAATCGCCGCGTTATCTCGGACTCGGCGCAGTGGCGTGCCGAGACATCCATCATCGGCGGGCTCTCCGCGAGCCGGCGCCGAGCGCGACTCGCCTGCTTGCGCACTGTGGCGGATGTCCCACCGGTCACCTCGGCGATCTCGTCGAACTTGAGACCGAATACGTCGTGCAGGATGAATCCGACTCGCTCGTCCGGGGTCAGGCGGTCGAGAACCGCGAACAACGCCGCCCGCACGGTGTCGTCGAGCGTCACGCGATCCGCGGGATCCGGCACAGCGGGTGCCGCGGAGGCGATCGCGGTCGACTCGGCCGGGCGCTCGTGGCGCGTCGCGGCCGATTTCAAGTGGTCGAGGCACAGTCGGCTGGTGACGGAGCTGAGCCATGCACCGGCAGACAGGACGTCGTCGCGAGTGGCCAGTCGCGCGTACGCCTCCTGGACGATGTCCTCGGCCAGGTCCGGATCTCCGACGATCTGGCGCGCCAACCCGATCAGGCGCCTGCGTTCCTCGCGCCATGCCAGCTCGAAGGCGTCGCCTGGCCGGTCGCCGACCGGATTCGATGTGGTCATGCTGGTTCGACGATATCCCGGTCCGGAATGTGACGCCGCCCGCCGGCCGTCACGTTTTTGCGGGCGACCTCGTCAGGCACATCAGCAGCCGGACAGCCCGGCAGCGCTGGAGGTGGAGATCCGATGACGATACTGATCACAGGAGCGACCGGAACGGTGGGCCGCACGGCGACGCGTCGGCTGGTGACCGACGGAGTGCCGGTGCGGGCGGTCAGCCGCCGCGGGAGCGAAGCCGGGCTTCCGACGGACGACGTGGTCTCCGACTACGCAGCCGGACTACACGGCGTATCCGCAGTATTCGTGCACCCCCGCGCGGTCGGGCTGCACGTGAGCGACCTCGTGTCGCCCGCCGTCGACGCCGGGGTGCGTCGACTGGTGGTGATGTCCGCCGTGAACGTGGACGAGCCGCTCGACCGGCAGCCGTCGAGGCTCCGCGGTGACCGGAACGCCGAAGTCGAGGCGGCGGTCACCGGGTCCGGCCTCGATGTGGTGGTGCTGCGCTGCGACGTGTTCGCGTCGAACGTCCGCGGAACGATCGCCCCGCAGCTGCGCTTCGGCGACGTCGTTCGGGCAGCGTTCCCGGCCGCTGCCGAGCGAATGGTCGACGAGCGCGACATCGGCGAGGTCGTCGCGGCCGCGCTCGTCTCCGACGATCTGGTCGGCAAGACACTGGAACTGACAGGGCCGCAAGCACTTACGATGCCAGAGCGGGTCGAGGCGGTCGCCGAGGTGACCGGCCGGCCGCTGACGTTCGAGGAGATCACACCCGATGTGGCGGCGCGGGGAATGGTCGCGGCGGGCCTGCCGCCGGAGTTCGCGACGCTCTATCTCGATCTGGCCCGCGAGCGCGGCGACGTCCGGCTCCCGATCAGTCCCGACGTAGACACGGTGCTCGGCCACCGGCCGCGGCCGTTCGTCGAGTGGGTCCGCGACAACCGGGAGGTCTTCGCATGAAGCGGATCGCGATACTCGGGGCGACCGG
>CAJCHX010000185.1 GCA_903970215.1 Acidobacteriaceae bacterium | reverse complement strand
GCCGCGCCCGCCTCGAGCAGGCCGACCTTGCCGACGAAGCCCGAGAAGGGCGGGATACCGCCCAGGTTCAACGCGGGTAGGAAGAACAGCAGCGCCAGGAACGGGCTGGCCGCGGCCAGCCCCCCGAGCCGGCGCAGCGACGCTGCGCCCGCCTGCCGCTCGATGAGTCCCACGACCAGGAAGAGCGTCGTCTGCACCAGGATGTGGTGCGTCACGTAGAAGATGGATGCGGAGAGTCCGAGCGGCGTCGAGAGGGCGATTCCGAAGATCATGTAGCCGATGTGGCTGACCAACGTGAACGACAGCAGTCGCTTGATATCGGTCTGCGCGATCGCGCCGAGGATCCCGACGATCAGCGTGAGCAGTGCGGCGATCATCAGCACGTCGTCCAGCGAGCCGCCGGGGAAGAGCAGTGTGTGTGCCCTGATGATCGCGTACACACCCACCTTGGTGAGTAGTCCGGCGAACACGGCGGTGACCGGCGCCGGTGCGGTGGGGTACGAGTCCGGCAGCCACGTCGACAACGGGAACACCGCGGCCTTGATCCCGAATGCGACCAACAGCACCGCGAACAGCGTGGTACGAGTGCCCTGCGGGAGGTCCGTGAGCTTGACGGCCATGTCCGCCAGGTTCAGCGTGCCGGTCGCGAAATACACGTAGGCGATCCCCAGCAGGAACACCAGCGACGACACCATCGACACCATCACGTACGAGATGCCCGCGCGGACCCGATCGGGACTGCCGCCTACCGTGAGCAGCACGAAGCTCGCGGCGAGCAGGATCTCGAACGACACGAACAGGTTGAACAGGTCGCCCGCGAGGAACGCGTTGCAGACGCCGGCGGTGAGAATCAGGTAGGTGGGGTAGAAGATCGACACCGGCTGGTTCTCGCTGCCGTCGCGGATGCCCTGCCCCACCGAATAGGCTAGGACAGCCAGGATCACCACCGTGGACACCAGCAGCATCAGCGCCGACAGCTGATCTGCGACCAGCGTGATGCCGAGCGGGCTGCCGCCACCGTCGCGGTCCCCCCAGCCGCCCACGAACAGGGCCACCGTGCCGTGATAGTGCGTGAAGCGCAGCATCGTCGCGGACACCGCTACCAGCGCGGTGAGCGCGATCATCGACACGACCCGCTGCAGCCGCGGGTGCCGCCCCAGGATCAGGGTGAGTGCGGCCGTGACGATCGGGATCACGGTCGGTAGCGGGATCAGCGCCCGCATGAATCCGTCGGTCACCGCTCCTCCCGTTCGATGCCGCCGTTCGACGGTGCGCGGTCGATCGCGCCCGTATCCAGCGCGTCCACCCGAGCCTGGTGCAGTTCCTCCTCGGTCAGACGGTGCCCGTCAGGTCCGAATGCGTCGCCGAGCGGCGACGGGGCGCCCGTCACCGGGTCGTCGGACGCGTCGTAGAACGGCGCCGCCGTGATCGCGTGGCGCTCCAAAACCTTGGTGTCCTCGGGGTCGTCGTCCACCTCGTCGTCGGTGTTGATGGTGAACGAGCGGTACGCGAGGGCCAGGATGAAGGCGGCCATGCCCATCGTGATGACGATCGCGGTGAGGATGAGCGCTTGGGCCAGCGGGTCCGACTCACCGATCCGGCCGGCCGAGAAGTAGCCGCTGATGGGCGGGTTGCCCGGCGGCGACGCCATCACCAGGATCAGCAGATTGACGCCGTTGCCGGCGAGCATGAGACCCATCAGCATCCTGGTGAGGGTGCGATCGAGGAGCACGTACACACCGGTGGAGATGAGCACGGCTATCGCGAGGTAGACCCCGATGTCGATGATCACGCGCGGTGTCCTGCGTCTGGCGACTGGACCGGGATGGGGGACGTCGCGTCGGCCGCGAGGCCCTCGAGGTCGAGCCTGGCGCCGAGGCTGCGCAGTACATCCAGAACCAGCCCGACCACGATCAGGTACACACCCGCGTCGAAGACCAGCGCCGTCACGAACTTCACATGCCCGAACACCGGCAGGTCGAGGGTCATCGTCGCCGACGACAGGGCGGGCGCGCCGACGATCAGCGACACGACTGCGCCACCGACCGACAGCAGCAGCCCGGTCCCGAGGATCTTGCCCGCGTCCAGCGGGATGGTCTCGCCGATCTCGTACCGGCCACCCGCCAGATAGCGCAGCACCAGTGCCAGCCCTGCGGTGAGTCCACCGGCGAAGCCACCGCCGGGCGCATTGTGCCCGGAGAAGAAGAAGTACGCCGACACCACCATGATCGTCGGGAAGACCAGCCGCGTCGTCACCTCCAGCACCATGGAGCGGTGCCGCGGGTCACGCAGGACGCTGCCGCGCAGCCACGTCGTCCCCCCGTCGGTGGACACGTCGACCTGCTCCTGTACGTCCGCCACGCGCGGTGCAGAGCCGAACCGGCGATGGCGGAACACGAGCGACGCGACGCCCGTCGCTGCCACCAGCAGCACCGAGACCTCGCCGAGTGTGTCCCACGCCCGGATGTCGACGAGGATCACGTTGACCGTGTTGTGCCCGTACCCGAATTCGATCGCCTGGCCGGGCAGCCGGTCGGCGAGCGGCGGCGCGGTGCGGGCGATCCGCGCGCACACGCCGACCGTGATCGCCATCGCTGCGACCGCGGCGCCGAGAACCGCGCGCGCAAGGCGGCTCGGGCGGCTGCCGAGGATCGGTGCCTCGGCGGGCAGCTTGCGCAGCACCAGGACGAACACCACCAGGGTGACGGTCTCCACCAGGAACTGGGTGAGCGCCAGGTCGGGCGCCCCGTACACGGCGAACACCACGCCGGTGCCGTAGCCGGTGACGCTCACCACGAGGACCGTTGCGAGCCGGTTGCGCAGCACCGTCGCCGTGACCGCGGCAGCGCACATCAGCAGCGCGATCGGCGCGAACAGTGGGCTCACGTGCGCCGATACGGTGCCGTGCGCTCGGGTGCCGAGGCCGAGTACCACCGACGGCAGCGCGACCAGCGTGACGAAGACGGTCGCCTGAGTGAGCGGCAGAGACCCGCGCTGCGTGCCCTGCGTCATCCGGAGGGAGACGGCGTCGGCTGCGCGCAGCGTGAGGTCGTACCAGCGGTCGGCGTTGCCGAGCATCGGGCTGTCGCGGCGGCGCAGGCGCGCGAGATGGCTGC
>CAJCHX010000184.1 GCA_903970215.1 Acidobacteriaceae bacterium | reverse complement strand
ACGTGTTGGTGTACGCGCTGCGGTACAACCGCGGGACGGTGTTGGCCCGCGACTGCGGGCTGGTCACGACGATGATCGCGATCCCCGTCATCGCTGGGATCGCGGCGTTGCTGGAGTGAGGCGACCGGCCGAACAACGCCCGAAAGTGACAGCTATCACAGGCTGCGACCTGGTCACATTCGTGTTACCCCCGCCGTTTCGGCTTGGGAATCATCGTCTACTCATGGGTTAATGGCCGCACAGCGGGGCGACCTGTGTCGCCCGACAGATGGGATGAGGAGACTACAACATGGCGAACAACAATGCGCCATCGGTGTCGGCCGCGTCGACCACTGCGCGCGCCGTCGACATCTTCGTTGCTGCCGTCGAAGCCCGTGGGGGCACGACAGAGGTCGCGACACGCGGGAGCGTCAAGATCGTGACAGTGACCGTGGGCGGCCAGAGCCGCGCCGTGCGGATCAAGGGCACCTCGAAGGACGAGTGGCAGGCCCGGAAGACCGAGTCGATCGCCGGCAAGTCCGGGGCCGAGGCGTGGGCGCTGATCGACCTCGCCGACGGTGCGCCGGTCGCCCTGGTGGCCGCCGACGAGTACGCCGCGTTCGTCTCGAAGCTGATCGGTGTCTGGGAGGCCAAGAACCCCGAGAAGACGGTCACCGCCAACACGCAGTTCGCGATCACCGGCGACGACGTCGCCCCGTGGGAGGACGCGTGGGCGCTGGTCGGCCTGGGCACCGACGACGGTGCGGCTCCTGCCGAGAAGCCGGCTGCGAAGAAGGCCCCCGCCAAGGCCGCGTCCAAGGCCGCGCCTGCGAAGAAGGCCGCCGCGGCGAAGGCCCCCGCTAAGAAGACGCCCGCGAAGGCGAAGCCGGTTGCCGCCAAGGCCGAGGCCAAGATCACCCCGATCGCTGAGCAGAAGGATGCGGCCGCGAAGGCCAAGCCTCCGGTCACGATCGGCACGGACGACGCAGCTGCGAAGACCGCGCCCAAGCCGGCTGCGCCCAAGCCGACCGCGGCGACGAAGGCCGAGGCGAAGAAGCCCGAGGCACCCAAGCCCGACGTCAAGAAGACCGAGGCGAAGAAGACCGAGACCGTCGAGAAGGCCGCACCGGCCGACAAGGTGCCGGCCGAGAAGGCGCCGGCCAAGAAGCCCGAGTCCCAGCAGCCCACCGGCATCGCGCTGCTGCTCAAGCGACTCCCGGTGGTCGGCCGCCTCATCTGATCAGGCCGGAGACCCGGTCCGGCGTCCGTGCGGATCCCCGCCCGACGCCGGACCGACGTTGTCGACGTTCGCTCCACTCCGGTCGCACTACGCTTGACCCTCATGGGCGATCTCCCCGCGACCAGACGAGACCAGCTCCGGGCGTCGGACGACGACCGCTCGCTCGTGCTGCAACTGCTCTCGGCTGCCCTCGGCGCCGGCCGGATCACGTTCGGCGAGTACGAGCAGCGCTCCGCGGATGCAGTCGCCGCGCGAACGTATGCCGATCTGGACCGATTGGTCGCAGACATCCCGACTCCCGGCCCGTCGGCCGCGCCCGCGGCCGCGTCTGTCGCGCTCGGCCGCCTTACGACGAAAGTCGCAGTGATGAGCGGGACCAAGGTCCGCGGACCGATCGCGGTGCAGGCCGAGCACACGGTCGTCGCGTTCTGGGGCGGGGCCGACATCGATCTGAGCGAGGCCACCTTCACCTCGCCCGACGTGACCATCACCGCCGTCGCCGTCATGGGCGCAATCAAGATCGTGCTGCCGACGGCCGCGACCGTCCACGTTCCCGGAATCGGCGTCATGGGTGCGTTCACGCACCGCAATCCTCGTCCCGGCGACCCCTCCGGCCCACGGATCACCGTCCGCGGCGTCGCATTCTGGGCGGCGTCGATATCAATCAGAGATGAGACGTGCTTCAGAGGTCACCGGACCGGCGACGGCCGGTCAGCGCCGCCGCCGCGACCGCAGGTAGTCCGACACCACGGCCGCGCCCAGACCGTCCAGGTCCGGACTGACCAACCGGCCGCCCACCCGCCGCACCACCGAGTCCAGGAATCGGGTCAGGGTGGGCTCGTCGCCGAGTTGGAAGATGGTCGTCTGCGCGCCCAGGGCCGCCGCCTGATCGAAGCCCCGCACCGTCAGCGCGAGAGTGCGCGGCTGTGGTGGATACCCGAAATAGGCCTCGCCGTCACGCTCCAGATGCGCGGTCGGCTCACCGTCGGTGACCACCAACAGGACCGGCTGCGCCGACGAATGCCTGCGGAAGTGGTCCGCTGCGAGCAACAGTCCATGATGCAGGTTGGTGCCCTGTTCGTACACGCCGTCGAGCCCCGTCAGCTCGCCGACGGTGAGACGCCGAGCGTGGCGCCCGAAGCCGATGAGCGCCAAGTCATCTC
The DNA here is from genome assembly GCA_903970215.1 of Acidobacteriaceae bacterium. GTDB lineage: Bacteria > Actinomycetota > Actinomycetes > Mycobacteriales > Mycobacteriaceae > Tsukamurella. The sequence continues at coordinate 1,681 of CAJCHX010000184.1, read as the reverse complement.
CGCGGAACCTGGTCGAGATCAGTTGGTGCAGAGCCAGACCCGTGCGCTTCATCGGTACCCACCTGCCCTCCATCACCATGGAGAAGCTGGTATCCACCAGTAGCGCGACAGCGGCCCGCGAACGGGCCTCGGTCTCGATCACCTCGATGTCACGAGCGTCCAGCCGCACGCCGCCCGGTCGCCCGTCGGCGTCCGACGGTGCAGCGTGCGACGCCTCGCGCAGGACCGCATTGGACACCGTGCGCGTGGTGTCCCACGGCTGCGTGTCACCGAACTGCCACTCCCGGGATGCTCCGGTGGGCTCGCCGGTCACCCCGGCGTGGTTGGTGGCGCGCTCGCCGCCGCGCGCACTGATCTGGCCCGCGACGTCCCGCAGGATCGACTGACCCAACTGCCGGATCGCCTTGGGCGACAAGCGCAGCGCGCCGTCTAGGTCGCGCTCGAAGTACCCGGCGTCCCGGAGCGCGCGTTCGAGTTCCTTGAGTGCTCGAGCGTCGACGGCGGCGTCGTCGCCCAGCTGCCGCGCCAGCGTGTCCAGATCGATGTCGTCCATCGAAGCGCCGGCATGCTGTTGGCTCAGTTGGTCCGCGAGCGCATCGAGTTCGGCCAGGTCCTGCATCACGCCGGTGCCGTCCCCGAGCCCCATCCCCTGCCGGCCCTCGAAGTCCTCACCGCCGTACCAGTCCTCGCCCGGACGCGCCTGCTGCAGCGCCCCGCTCAGTCGATCGAGTGCCTGAGCCAGCCCTGGGGTACCGAAGGCGCTCTGCGCCAACTGATCCAGCTCGGCGCGTTGCTCGTCGGTGAGGCTGTTGCGGAGCCGCTGAGCAGCCGCCGCGCGCTGGGCGAGCGAATCGATGAGCTCATCGACGTTCTTCGGGTTCTCCGGGAAGAATTCACCGTGCTCAGCCATGAAGTCGGAGAAGTCCTGCGGTGTGTCCTCGCCCCGGTTGTGCTTGTCCAGCAACTCGTTCAGATCGTCGAGCATGTCCTGGACCCGCTGCCGGTCCTCGTCGGTGGCGTTCTCCAACGCCTGCTTGATGCCCGCGAACTGCTGATCCAACAACTCTCGGCCGAGGAGGTCCTTGATCTTCTCGTAGTTCTCCCGCGCCTCGGGCGACCGCCACTGAAAGTCGCTCAGCTCACACACCGCCTGCGCGGTCGACGCCGGCAGATCCTCGAGCCGCATCTCCTGGAACCGGGCGTCGTCGTCCAACGCCCGTGCCAGTTCCTTGCGCTCGGCGAGCACCGCGTCATCGAGCAGCTTGCGGATGTCCTCGAAGGTCTTCCCCAGATTGTTGCGCTGCAACAACTCTCGACGCCGACGGTGCGCAGCCTGTGCGAGTCGGTCGAGTCCGCGCCGATCGGCCGAACCGCGGCGCAGGTATTCCTGCAGCGCGCGCCGCGGCGACACGCCCTCCATCACGTCCCGACCGATCGCGTCCAGCGCTTCGCGCAGATCCACCGGCGGCGCGAGCGGATCGGGCCCACCCGCGTAGCTGCTGTACCGCGCGAGGCGGGGGTGTCTAGCCATAGACGGTCTGTCCAGAAGCGTCCGACTCCTTGCCGATGCGGCGCGCGAGATACAGCCCCTCCAAGGCGAATTCGGCGGCAGCGGCGCGTTCACCCGCGGACTCCGCGTCGAGCCGGTCGTATACGGCGGCTAGCACGGACACCTCAGGCA
>CAJCHX010000183.1 GCA_903970215.1 Acidobacteriaceae bacterium | reverse complement strand
GGCCGGCATCAGCGGTGGCGCGATCGTGGCCGACGGCGGCGTGACCGTCGCCCCGGGCACCGTCGTCGTCCACGGGAAGCGAGGTGAGGCACCGAAACCCGGCGGCCACTCATCTACGACATCCGTATCCCGCTGGGGAGCAGCATGTTCGGCCGCGGGAGCCGCCGGCTGCGGGCGGCGCGGTGCGCTCCGCCGCACAGTCGACGTCACCGTCCGGGTGACGGTCGGGCCGGCGTCGCCCGACGAAAGCACAGACGTCTCACTCGCATCGTCCGTCTCTACCGAGACCCGACTCACCAGACGATCCGCATCATCGATCCGCGCGTCGACGTCGAAAGCCTGGCAACCGGAGGCTAAAGCACAGCACACTGCCAGCACTGACACCGCGCGGGCCCGGCACCGGATCCGCCTCATCTCACTCCGCCTTCCGCGCCGTCTCGAATACCCGTGCCGGGCTTCCGATGAGGACGTAGATCAGCCCCGCCGACAGAGCGAGGACTCCTGCCGCCACGAGCGACAGATCCTCGAATCCGACGCGCGCATCGCGCATGTTCATTCGGCCGCCGACCAGCGTGGCGGTCGTCGCCGCGGGAATCGCGATGGCAGCCAACACATACAGCTCGAACAGGAGGATGCTGCACACACCGGCGCGGGAGGCGCCCGAGACGTAATACGCCGCCACCGCACCCTTGCGAAGCGTCAGAAACAGCGACATCACCACGGAGAAGGCCGCGAAGCACAGTCCGGCCAGAGGTAGTCCAGACCTGCGGGAGATCACGTCCGCGGCAACGTATCCCAGGTATTCCGAGTACTTGCTCACCCGCCATTCACGAGGGCCGGCCATGGCCTGAATCACTCCGTCGGCATAGTCGAGGTCTTTTCGATCCATTTCCACGATGCACTTGCCACGCACCGAGTCCCGCAACGCGGGGACCAGCACCGTCCGTGCGAAATAGTCTGTGCGACCAGCGATATCGGACAGGATAGACACCCGATTCGAGAACCCGTTCACCGCCAACCGGTCGCCCTGTGCCACCCCCAGCTCCCGGGACGCGTCATGACCGACGCCCACGTATCCCTCCGAATGTCCCTCTGACAGCATGCCGAATATCCCCGGAGTAGCGGCGACGGCTTCGATTCCGCCATCCGGGTGGGAGCCGATGCGGGCGTCCTCGAGCGTGGATATCGCACCCGCGTGGGTGATCGAGGACAGGTGGGCGAGACGTTCGCACTCACCGCCCGCGATACCACGTCGTCCGCCATCGGCCGCCGGGTCGCGCGATTCGGCGACGTAGATGTACGCACCGTGCCGGATCGCCGATTCCTCGTTGCGCCACGCGTTGGAGCTGAATCGCGCGGCGACGAGTCCCGGCCCCGACAGGCAGCCGACCAGAGTGAGCAACAGGAGCGCAGCGCGGATCGGCGTGGCGCGCAGGTTGTTCAGCGATTCGATCACTACCGAACGCAGCGTCATGCCTGTTCCACCAGATCGATCTCGCCGTCCCGCAGCCACACGACGCGCGTGCAGCGCTCGGCGACGCGCGGATCGTGCGTGGCGACGACGACGGTCCGCGCACCCCGGGACCGCACCAGAGCATCGATCACCTGGCCGGTGTTGGCGGAATCGAGGGCGGCCGTGGGCTCGTCCGCGAGCAGAACGCGCCTCGACGCGATCAACGCGCGGGCGATGGACAACCGCTGCTGCTCCCCGCCGGACAGGACGGACACACTCGAATGCAACACCCGTCCGAGGCCCAGGCCCACCAGGACGTCGCGGTATTCGGAGAAGCGTGCACGCGATCTCGACCGGCTGTCGACTCGCACCGGAATCAGCGCGTTGTCCAGGACGGACCGACCGGGCAGAAACGCGGGAGTCTGTCCCACCCAGCCGAATCCGAGCTCCCGGCGCGCCCGGTTGCGACTGCGTGCCGACGCGCCCACGGTCACGCCGTCCACGAACACGGTGCCCGAACTCCAGCCGGTGAACATCCCGAGGATCGCCATCAGTGTCGACTTGCCGCTGCCGGACGGCCCCATCAGCGCGAGCGCCTCCCCCGGGTGGATGTCCAGCGAGATCCCGGAGAGGATCGTCGTCCGCCCCACGATCTTGCCCACCGCATCGAACGTCACCAGGGACTCGTGCGGCGACGTGCGGAACGGGACGGTCGGCGCGTCAGCAAGCCGGTTCATTGCCGCTGTCCGACGGATTCGCTACCAGGATCGTGCCGGCGCTCAGGCCTTCGACGGTCGCCTGCCCCGACGCGGCATTGCTGGCGACCACGGTCACAGCCCTACCCACGTACCGGCCGCCGTTCTTGACCGCCACGCACGAGTCGGCGCGGGGTGAGTCGTACACCGCCGTCACCGGGACCGACACACTGTCCGTGCGCACGTGGCTCTTGATGACACCGTCCACCACGACCGGTTTGGTGGGCTCGGGGTCGACCGCCAGCGCCGCGGCGATCAGGGCCCGCGCATTCGTCGGACCTACCTGCACCCGATCGTCGACGATGGGGACGTCGGTGTCACCCACCTGGAGCGATCGTCGAACCGGCACGTCCAGCCTGGGGATCGCGGCCTCCGACGACAGCGTGACTCGTCCCAATGAGCGGGCAGACGTGTACATCGGCGTGCCCGCCGCCGGCAGTGCGATCCCGACTCGGACGTCCGACTTCGCGATCGAAGCCGAGGCCGACGGCAGCCATACGGTCCATTGCGGATCGAACACGGCACCGATCGAGGTGACGGAACCCGGAGCGGTGGGCACAGCGGGAGCGGTTGCGGCGGTCTGTGTCGTTGTCGCGGTGGCCGACCGGGTCGACGACGGCGAGCCGTTGTTCATGACCTGCGCCGGCGTCGGGGCCAGAGCAGCGGTGGTCACCGGGGGTCGCGAAAGCCCAAGCGCCTTGGACCACTTGGTCACTGCGGCGGCGACCATGTAGTCGAAAGTGCTCCGTCGCTCGGATACGGGCCCCATCCCCACGTCGTTCAACAACCTGCGGAGCGCTACCACGTCGTCGCCCGAATCCCCTTCTCTGAGAACGCGGTAGAACGGCCGGTCGCCGTGATAGCCGTATCTGTCGATTCCATTGAGCGCGAACAGCCTCGTGCCGCTCGACACCGCCGATCCACGCGACACATACACCGACGTCACGGTCCCGTCGTATCCCGGCGACGGCGTGACCCGTCCTGGTATCACCTCAACGCTCAGCTTTCCTTTGATATCGGCCGGCGCTGACGGCCGGCCGACCGCCACCTCGATCACGTCGGCATGTCCCTCGGCGGCCGCAGTCCTCGGCCGCTCGGTTCGCCAGAACCAGAACAGCCCTGCTATCTGGAGGGCGACCACGACGATCACTGCCGTACCCCCGATCCAGGTCCCACGAGGTGCGGGTACCCGGGTGCCATCCTTGGGCTCCGACGCTGCCTGTCGCGGCCCGCGTGATCGACGCATTCCACTCCGTTCAATTCCAGCTATTCGTCGTTCAATTCCAGCTATTCGTCACTTCAACGACGCCAATGCATCCGCCAAGCCATCCGGCGTGGGCGATCCCACAGCCTCGTAGTACTCGCTGACGCATTCACTACCGATGTGATGATCGCCTGCTCCAGCGGCTTCGAGGGATTGCCGATACAGGCGCATCGCCTCGTCCTGACCGGCCCCAACGGGGACGTCGATCCCATCATGTCGAAGGCAGGTCACGAGGTCGGTGGCGATGTGGCGCCGCTCCTCCGCCGTAGGCGCGCTCTGCATCGCCCACACGGCGTCGACCGCGTCGACCTCCGCACGACACGACTGCACCTTCTTTTCAATCGCATCGTAAGCGCTCGTATCCTCACCTAAATTGACTAACAGATTGCTCATCGCAAGTCTTCTGCCATGCAGATCGGTCAAGGTGGCCCCCGTTTTGCTGACGCACTGCGAGTATTTTGCGAGAGCCTTCTGCATCTCCTCCTTCGTCACCTTCTTGTCAGCCAATACTTCTCGCTCGAACGACGACGGATTTGCTAGTATCCTCGCCCCCTGCGTCTGCTGTGGTTCAGCGCAAGCTACGCCACCCCCACTGATTACCATCAGCACCGCTGACAGGCCCGCACACGTCCCCATCAACCGTCCCGCGCCGCTCCATATACCGGAGACATTTCCGCGCGAATAGATTCTCATATCTTCTTCCTCTTTCGGAGCGGCACCGGACGCTTACTTCAGCTTCTTCAACGCGTCTGCCAAACCAGGTGGGGGAACTTTTCCGGCCACGTCGGAATAGATTCGAACGCATTCCTGCGCGGCAGCGACATCCGAATCCGCATTTAGGTCACCCGTACCACGAGCTCGCTGGAGTTTCTCGCCGATCGCAGCCAACACCGTGTCCATTCCGGCCTCGCCGTCGAACTTCACCCCCGCATGCGCCACACACTTCCGCAGGTTCGACTCCGCCAGCTTTATCTCCTCGTACGTGGGAGCGTTCTGCAGCACCCACACCGCGTCGATCGCATCTATCCGATTCCGACAAGCAGACCTAGCCCTTTCCTTTTCCGAACTGTCAGATGCGCTTTCGCCCGCAGATTCAACCGAAACGTAGTCGAGTCCGATCTTGTCACTGGTATGAGCGTCGACCACTACCTGCATACCCGCATCGTTTATACATTGGGTATAAATCTGAAGTGCACGCTGCTCTTCTGCGCGAGTAACCTTCTTATCTATCAATATCTGACGCTCCAAATCCGACAGAGACGACAGAATCTTGTCACCCTGGGACTGCCGGCCAGACTCACTCACGGTTTCACAACCGGACACGACCACACAGACGATCGCAACCAGCAGTCCAACATACCTACACACTATCGACCGACCACTTCCCGCCAGCGCATTCCTGTCACAACCGTATCCTTGGAGCATCTACTGTTTGGGCTTCCATCGAATCAGAAGGATCAGGGCTACACCTACTGCAAGCGCCCCCAGCGCGCCGGTTCCCATGCGTGGCCAGGTCATATTGATTGAAGCCCCGATAAAGATGCCAGCGAACCACACTGTATAAATCGATGCCAAAACTATGGATAGAACTCGCACTACGTTCATTTCTCAATCCCCAGCCTACTATGTGCCGACCGTCACGCACGCGTAACTGTTCCACTCGTCGTGAGTAGCAGAGTTTTTTGCGCGCGCACAGATCTGAGAATCGGGCTTCACCGCAGAGCGAGGGTCCGGCGGGAACCAATCGGTGTAGTCCCCCTGCAAGGACACCATCACCGCCGGAACGCACGATGACGGAGACTCCTCCTTCTTCCCCGATTCACCACTCGGCTTGACATAGATTATCTCGTGGGAGCGACGACATACGGTGTCCCCGAATATTATCTCTTTCACTGGAAGCTGAGATCCATAGTAGATGCTTCGAGCCTGTCGAAGTTCCGCGGCATCCCCGTCCTTGGACACACACATTGCGGGATAGCCCGATCCAATTCCGAACGTGCAGTGATTTCCCTCCAGAGATGCATGGGCCGCCGTCTGCACGACAACAGGCGAACTGACGAGAACCAGTCCGCCAACCAACCGAACCACCCAATCGATATTCATTTCTATTTACCCCTCCCGTGGATCTCGCCCCGAACCACGGCGCAGGAATGCAAACCGAGCTCCGATCGAGACTGGTGATACTACAATTTGTTGTGCGCAGCGCACGATGGCAGGTGCTTCTCGGATTGATTTTTCATCTGCGCGAGAAGGCCATCTCCGTTGTGTCGGAGCCCGATCAGGATCATAGCGAGCAAGAAACCACCACCAGCTCCTACCGACCGTGACGCACGCATAATTACTCCACCCACTCGGCGCGGCGGAGTATCTCGCACGAGTACAGCCCTTTGCTTTCGGGCTGAACAGCACCGCGTCCATCCGCCCCGAGCCAGCCGCACCAGCGAGCTCGCCAGCGCTATCGCGGTCGACTTCCCGCTGCCGGATGCGCCGCGAAGGACGACGGCCTCGCCCGGAAACACCTCGAGCGTCAGTTCCGCCAGCGCCTGGTGGCGACCGTACTGTTTCGTCACTGCATCGAGGCGGATTCCCGCCCCGCTCACAGGTTCAGTCACCTTATCCAGTCCTTTATTGCGAAGTGATCCGCGGTGCGAGGACGCACGTCTGCAGCGGGTTACGATGGATCGCTATTTCAGCTTCCTTAATGCGTCCTCCAGCCCTGGCAGCGGAACCTTCCCGGCCACGTCCGTATACGCTTGGGCACACTCTCGGACAGCCATAGCGCCAGGATCGGGAGGCATTTGTCCTCTCTCGCGAGATCGCTGCAATGTCTCGGTGACCGCCCCGAACACGGCGTCGATGCCGGCCGTCTCTTCGACGGTCACACCGGCGTGCACTACGCATTTCCGCAAGTTCGCTTCGGCGAGCTTCACCTCGTCCTTGGTCGGAGCATTCTGCAACGCCCAGACCGCGTCGACCGCGTCGACTCGATTCGTGCATTGAGAGATCACATCATCCATCTTGGAACTGACTTCTTCGGTCGCACCCTCCGATCCGACCGAAAGGCAGCTCAGCCCTATCCGATCGTTCCTTGAATTCACGGTCACCGACATTCCCGCGTCTCTGACGCATTGGGAATATATTTGCAGCGCGCGTTGCTCCTCGGCACGCGTCACCTTCTTATCGGACAGCACCTGGCGCTCGAAATCCGAAAGCGACGACAGAATCTTGTCGCCTCGCGTCTGCGCGGCCGACTCCTTTGCGTCACACCCAGACACGAGTAGGTACACAAGACCTACAGAAACTCCCACACACTTCCACATCGCGAATCGTCCGCCTGTTACCAGCAGTCCTCCGAGACGTCGCAACTCACGTTGCGCTTCCACCGTCAGGCTTCCATCGGAACAGGTACACCAACGTGGTTCCGAAGACCAGAATACCTGTGGCCCCGATTCCCATTCGCACCCACATCAGCCCGATCGATCCACTGAATAGGAACCCGGCGAACGGCACCATGAAATACGAGTTGAGAACTATCAAGAGCAGCCGTAATGCCTTCATCTTCCGGTTCTCTCCTGTACTATTTTTTTGCCAACCGTTACGCACGCGTAATTGTTCCATTCGTTCTTCGTCAAGGAATTTTGGTTCGAGCGCAGATCTGGGTGTCGGGCTTCACAGCCGAGTAAGGATCCGGCGGAGCCCAGTCGGCATAGTCTCCTAACCAGGCGACGACTACCTCCGGCACTCATTCGTGCGGCGATATCTTCTCCTCACCCGGCGCTCCTGACGGTTTGACATAGATGAATTCATGGACACGATCGCAAACGTTCTCGCCATCTAGCGGCCCTTTCAGGCCACCAGCCAAATAAAATACTCCTTACTTGGCGAAGCTCAGTCGCATTCCCATCCTTGGCCACGCACTGCTCTGCGAACGTGTCACCCCGTCCACTCGTGGAGCAATCGCGAATATGAGACCAGGAGCCTCCTACTCTGAATTCGCCGAACCGGACCAATTTGTCATACCGGACTTGTCGGACTCACTATATGTTGTGCTCAGCTGACCGTCAACCCGTACCTCGGCGACCTGCCCCGCAGCGGGGAAGAACCTTACCGGCGAGCCAGAGGATCCAGCTCAGCGCGACAGGAAGCGCCGAAGAACGTCCGTGACCTCGGTGATCTGAGCGACCGGGACGTGCTCGTCCCGCTTGTGGGCCAGGTTGGGATCCCCGGGGCCGCAGTTGACCGCCGGGATACCCCGTGCGGCGAATCGAGAGACGTCGGTCCACCCGTATTTGGCCCGGAATCGACCGCCCGCGGCATCGACCAGGCGGGCGGCGGCGGGGGCCGCGAGGCCGGGCAGCGCGCCGGCCGCCGAGTCCGTGAGCTCGAGGCTGAGCAGTGGGTCGTCGTCGAACGCGGGCGCGAGGGTCTCGCGCACGTGAGCCAGCGCGGCGTCCACGGTGCGGTCCGGCGCGAACCGGAAGTTGATGTCGACCGACGCCTCGTCGGGCACCACGTTGCCGGCCACCCCGCCCTCCACGCGCACGGCCGACAGTCCCTCGCGGTACTCGCACCCATCGATGTCCACCGTCCGCGCCGAGTACCCCGACAACACGGCAAGCACCTTCCCCAATCGGTGAATGGCGTTGTCGCCCAGCCACGATCGGGCACTGTGTGCGCGGGTACCACCCGCGGTTACGCGCACGCGTAGCGTGCCCTGGCAACCGGCCTCGATCAGTCCGCCGGACGGCTCGCCGAGAACGGCCACGTCGGCATCGAGCCACTCGGGCAGTTCGCGCTCGATCGCGCCCAGTCCGTTGAAGCGGGCCTCGATCTCCTCGCAGTCGTAGAAGATCAGCGTCAGATCGTAGGCCGGCTCCGCGAGGGTCGCGGCCAGGTGCAGGAACACCGCGTCGCCCGACTTCATGTCCACGGTGCCGCATCCGTGCAGCACGTCGCCGTCGCGCCTGCTCGGGACGTTGTCGGCGATCGGGACCGTGTCCAGATGCCCTGCCAACAACACCCTTTGCGGCAGTCCGCAGGCCGTGCGCGCAAGCACGCAGTTTCCGTGCCGGAGCACTTCGAAACCTGTTGTCTGCGAGCGCAGCGCGCCTTCCACCGCGTCGGCGATGGCCGCCTCGCCCCGGCTCACGCTGGGAATGTCGACCAGGGCTGCAGTGAGGGCGATGGGGTCGGCGCTGAGGTCGAGAGTCACTGGCACGGTCACGGTCTCAGGTTAGCGTGGCGCCGAGAACGTGCGCTGAGCAAACGAGTACTGTCCGGTGGCATGGGAGGCGCCAAGTCCGTCATCGCTCGACTGTGGCTCGCCGTGTTCTGCGGCTATGCCACCCTCGGCGCCACTATCCAGCTGCTCCCGGATCTTCTGACCACTCGGTTCGCAGCCGGCCCCGTGGCGGTGGGTTGCGCCGTGGGCATCGCGTTCGCGGCCAGCGCGCTCTTCCGCCCGATCGCGGGCACGCTCGGCGACCGTGGCAGGTCACAAGCGACCGCAATGGCCGGTGCTGTGCTCACCGCCGCCGGCGCCATCGGGCACCTGGTGGCGCCCGGGCTCTGGGCGATCATGGCCGCGCGGTTGGCGATGGGGATCGGGGAGGCCGCACTGTTCTCCGGGACGCTGCCGTGGGTGCTTCGGCTGTCGGCGGGGACCGGAGCGGCCCGGTTGGCGGGATGGTTCGGGCTGTCGATGTGGTCCGGACTGGCGTGCGGGCCCTTGTTGGCCACGGCGCTCACGGCCTCGCCGGGACACTCGACGCACCGCGTATGGGTGATCCTGGCGTTGCTCCCGCTGGTCTCGGTGGCGCTGTTGGTGGGGCTCCGGGATCGCACGGCGGTGCCCCGCGGCGAGCGGTCCAGGATCTTGCCGAGCGGGTGGCGCACACCCGGCGCGATCCTCGGGCTCGCCGCGTACGGATACGGGACCATCGCGTCGACGCTCGTGCTGTATCTGACCCACCGGCGGAGCTCGGTCGAGGGGGTGGCTCTTGCCGTGTTCTCGCTGGCGTTCCTGGTGGTCCGGGCGGTGGGTAGCCCGGCCGTCGACCGGATCGGCGGCCGCGTCGTCGCACTCGTGACGATGCTGATCGCCGCCGTCGGGCTGGCCCTTCTGCCCGCTGCCGCCGGGCCGGGCCCGATCCTGCTCGCGGTCGCGATCGCGGGCGCGGGGGTCTCCTTGATCTATCCGGCGACGTCACGTATGACGTTGCGCTCGGCCTCGCGACACGATGCAGGCGCGGCGATGGGTGCGATGACGTCGCTGTGGGACGTGGGGATCATGCTCGCAGGAGCCGTGAGCGGCACGCTCGTGACGCACATCGGCTACCCCGCGGCGTTCTTCGTGGCCGCCTCGGCCGCCGTCGCAGGTGCGGTCATCGCCGCCACGTCGGGAGCCCCCGCGGGATCGGCGCGCCGAACGACCGGCTGACGTTCGACATGTCATTCCGCCGACGCCGCGCGTTCGTGCCAGGCCGCGATGCCGACGGTGCTCAGCAGCACCACAGCGACGAGCGCAGCCACGGCGAGCAGCGTCAGACCGCACGCGACAGCGAGCGCTCCGATCGCGGCGAACAGCGCGGGCGCGACCATCGACACGGCCTTCTCGGTGGGGTCGATTCCGCCGGTCGATGCGACGAACAGCGCCATCCCCACGAAAAACAGGGCCGGACCGCCGGCGATCGCGAGCACCTCAGCGGTGCTCGCGGGCTCGTACGGATGGGCGAGGAGCAGCTCGGCGCCGACCGCCGTCACGATCACACCTGCGATGAGCACCGCGTGCGAGTACGCGTAGGCACCGCGAGCCAGCGACGTGGGATCGCGGGACTCCTCGAGCCGCCGCTCCGCGGTGTCGGCGTGCCGGGCGAAGTACAGCCACCAGAAGGCCACCGTCGTCGCGAAGGCGACGACGAGCGTGGCATACGAGCCCACCGACGAATCCATGTGCATGTACTCCCTGGCGATCGACAGCACCGACTCGCCCAGCGCGATGATGAAGATCAGCCGGTTCCGCTCCACCAGGTGGCCGGGCGACAGGTCCCACCGCGACATCGGCACCGAACCCAGGCCGGGGACGTAGCTGTTGCACATCGGGCCCACGACGTCGATCGCCAGCGCCGCGATCCACACGATCAGCCGCACGTGGGGCACACAGAACGCCCCGATCACCCACACCACAGCCGCAGTCGCCGACCAGGCCAGGACGTTCACGTAGTTCCGCGCCACCTGCTGCCCGCGCATCCCGACGATCACGAACACCGGCCGCACAACCTGCATCGCGGCGAGCGCGACGGCGAACTGGGCACCGCGGGCGCCGAACGCCTCCTCGATCCCGTCCGACATCACCAGGCTGAGCAGCATGAGCAGTACCAGCAACAGCCGCACGGGCAAGCGATTCGGGTCGATCCAGTTGGTCGCCCAGGTGGTGTAGTTCCACACCCACCAGACGCCGCCGAACAGCACCACCGCCTCGATCGCGCCCCGCCCCGTCAGGTGCTCCGACAGGAAGGAGGCCAGTTGGCTGACCGCGAACACGTACACCAGGTCGAAGAACAGCTCCATCGTGGTGACCTCGGCGACGGTGCCTCTGGCCCGGCCGATGACGCCCGCTCCCATCGTCTCGTCCCCGTCCCGTCGCGGTACTCGTGGCGTTCACCCTATCGGCCGCGGTCAGCCGTGACCCGGGGCGAAGGGGCGACAGGAGCTCGGGAACCGGCGAGCGGAGCGACGTGGACTGGAACCGTCGTTCATTTAGTAGCCTTGCCCTGTGACGAATCGCGGAGCACATGCAGTCGGCCTGGCCAACATCACCGAGGACGGCACGGTCCTCGACACCTGGTTCCCGGCGCCCGAGCTGACGGACGGGTCCGGTACCACCGGCACCGTCGTACTCGATGCCGATGCAGCACCCGCCGAGCTGGCTTCCCTGACGGGCTACGACGAACTTCGCAAGGTGACACTGGTCGTCGTCGAGACGACGATCACCGACATCTCGGCGCCCCCGGTCGACGCGCACGACGTGTACCTGCGGCTGCATCTGCTGAGCCACCGCCTCGTCGCCCCGCACGGCCTGAGCCTCGAGGGCCAGTTCGGCCTCCTCGCCAACGTGGTCTGGACCAACCACGGCCCGTGCGCCGTCGCCGACTTCGAAAAGGTGCGCCTCGCGCTGCGCTCCCGCGGCGGGGTCACCGTCCACTCGGTGGACAAGTTCCCGCGGATGGTCGACTACG
>CAJCHX010000182.1 GCA_903970215.1 Acidobacteriaceae bacterium | reverse complement strand
ACCCGCCCGCCGCGGTCGTGGCCGGCCAGCGCGAACCGGCGGTGCCCGTGGGCCTCCATGACCGCCACCTGGTCGGCGGCCATGGCCCGCTTGGCGTACTCGGCGTGGTCCGGCCCCGCCGGCGGCTTGTCGCTGTCGCCGTAGCCGCGCAGGTCGGCCAGCACCACGTGGTGGTCCTCGGCGAGGAGCGGGGCGACGTGGTGCCAGATCAGGTGGGTCTGCGGCCAGCCGTGCAGGAGCAGCACCGCGTCGCCGGTCCCGGCGCTCCACGTCGCGATGCGCACGCCGCCGGCGTCGACGTCGCGGCGGGTGAACCCGGCGAGCAGGTCCGCCTCGCCGTCCATCGCCCGAAGCGTAGGCGGGTCAGCGTTGCGAGGCGCGGGTGACCAGCGGCGGCTGCCCGGCAGGCCCGAAGCGCTGGAGGTCGACCAGCAGGGTGTCCTCGTCGACCGGCCGGGCGTAGAGGTAGCCCTGCAGGATGTCGAAGCCGTGCGCGGTCAGGCGGGCTGCGGTCAGCTCGTCCTCCACCCCCTCGGCCACCGAGTGCACCCCGAGGCGGCGGGCCAGGTCGCCGATGGCGAACACGATGGCCTCGTCGGCGGGTGACACCGCCGAGCGGCTGACGAACTGGCGGTCGACCTTCATCTCGTCGAGGGGCAGGTGGGGCAGCGTGGCGAGGGACGTGTAGCCGCAGCCGAAGTCGTCCATCGACACCCGCACGCCGCGGTCGTGGAGGGGTTGGAGCAGCCCGACGGCCTGGGAGAGGTTGGCGGTGGCGGCGGTCTCGGTCACCTCGAGGGTCAGGACCTCCGCCGGCAGCGCCCGGGCGTCCAGCTCGCCGACGATCCACTCGACCAGGTCGGTGCGGGTCAGCAGCTTGGCCGACAGGTTCACCGAGACCGGCAGCTCGACGCCCTGCAGCCGCCAGCGGACCTGTGCGTCGAGGGCGCTGGCGAGGACCCACTCGGTGATCCGCTCGATCAGGCCCGTGCGCTCCGCCAGGGTGATGAACGTGTCCGGGGCGACGTCGCCGCGGATCGGGCTGCGCCAGCGCAGCAGGGCCTCGACGCCGACGGGTCGCTTGGAGCCCGACGCCACCTGCAGCTGGTAGGCGAGCCAGAGCTCGCCCCGCCCGGCCGCCAGGCGCAGGTCGGCGAGCAGCGACAGGTCGTCGACGGTCAGCTCCTCCTGGCTGCCGTCCCAGATGCGGTGGTCGTCGCCGAAGCGGGCGGCGCGCGCCGCGCTGAGCGACGCCCGCCGGACCAGCTCGGAGAAGTCGGTGCCGTCCCAGGGGGACAGGGCCAGGCCGACGTGGGCCCGGAGCCGGACCTCGATCCGGTCGACGAGGTAGCGACCGGAGGCCACCGCGCCGGTGAGCTGCTCGGCGAGGGCCTTCGCGGCGACCACCGCCCGCGCCAGGACGTCGGCGGCGGACAGCCCGCCGGCGGGGAGGTCGGGGTCGGGCAGGCGGGTCGCGGCGACCAGCTCGTCGCCTTCGATGCGCCCGATCAGCGCCCCGCCCGGCAGGACCTGCCCGAGGTCCTCGACGGCGCGGTGCAGCAGCTTGTTCGCGACCTCCCAGCCGAGCGCCCCACGCGCCTCGTCGAGGCCGTCGATGGCCACGACCGCGATCACGCTCGGGGCGGTGCCGGTCCGGGCCCTCCACTGGGCGGCCAGACCGTGCCCGTTCGCAAGGCCGGTCAGGTGGTCGACGACGTCGTGGCGACGGGCGGCGTCACCGAGCAGCACCACGAGGTACTCGAGCGCGATCAGCGCCAGCGCGCCGGCGACACCGGTCCCGATCCCGCGGGCGCCCTGGCCGATGACGAGGCCGGTGAGGTACGCGGCGCACACGAGGCCCTGGTGCACGAGGAGCCGGCGCCCCCGCAGGAAGACTGCGGCGGTGGCGCAGAGCACGAACAGCAGCAGCGAGTAGGCCACCGTCGCCCCGGTGCCCGGCCCGAGAGCGGCGAGACCGCCGACCAGGACCGCTCCGGCCACGGTGACCGCCACGGTGGCGTCGAGGCTCACGGAGCGCCGCTTCAAAAGGACCACCCAGCCCACTGCGGCGACCCCGGTGGTCGCCACCAGGTAGCCGCGGAGGGTCGGGTCGAGGCCCGCTAGCAGCACGAGGGCCGGCCACGGCAGGACGAACAGGGCCAGCACGATCCGCAGGAGCGACAGCGGGGTCAGCAGGTGCAGCGGGGCGCCGAGCGCCAGCCACGAGCGGGTCTTCGGGAAGAGCCGGCTGCGCACGTCTGCTCGGTGATCGAGCCGGCGGCTCTCCACGACGTTTCGGGTGGTCATCATCTTCCTTCGTGAGGTGGGCTTGCGCCCTCCATGCGCCCCAGCAACCCGCGCCCTTCCTATGTCGGCAGACCGGGCGGCGATCTGAAGCCCCCGAGGTAACGTCTTCCGGCCGTGGCCGTCCTCGTCGATCTGCAGTCCGTGACGGTCCGCCGCCCCGACCGGGCCCTGTTCGAGAACCTGTCGCTGACCGTGGCCGACGGCGAGCGGGTCGGTGTGGTCGGCATCAACGGAACCGGCAAGTCGACCCTCCTCCGCGTCGCCGCCGGCGTGCTCGAGCCCGACGCCGGCCAGGTGCGCCGGGGCCGCTCCACGCGGGTCGGGTACCTGCCCCAGGACCCGGTCCTGCCGGCGGGGACCGTCGGTGCGGCCGCCGGCACCGGCTGGGAGGCCGAGGCGGCCCTCGAGCGGGTCGGGATGGGGCCCCACGCCGGTCGGGACGTCGGTGAGCTCTCCGGCGGCCAGGTCAAGCGGGTGGCGCTCGCCCGGGTGCTCGGCGAGCCGGCCGAGCTGGCCATCCTCGACGAGCCGACCAACCACCTCGACATGGCGGCGGTGGCCTGGCTCGAGCGGCGCCTGCTCGACTGGCGAGGCGGCCTGCTGCTCGTGACCCACGACCGCCACGTCCTCGACCGGGTCAGCACCCGGATCGTGGAGCTCGACCGGGGCGCCTCCTACACCCACGACACCGGCTACGCCGGCTATCTCGAGGCCAGGGCCGACCGGGAGGTCAAGGCGTCCGCGGCGGAGGCCACCCGGCGGAACCTGGCCAAGCGGGAACTGGCCTGGCTGCGGCGGGGCGCGCCCGCCCGGAGCCGAAAGCCGAAGGCGCGCATCGAGGCGGCCACCGCCCTCGTGACCGCCCGGGCCGAGCCGGCGGCGCGCGCCGGCGAGCTCGGCCTGGCCATCGGCACCCCCCGCCTCGGCGACAAGGTGGTGGAGGTCCACGGCGCCACCGCCGGCTTCGACGCCGCCGCACCGGTGCTCCGCGACGTCGAGCTCGACCTCGACCCGCGTGAGCGCCTCGGCGTGGTCGGCGCCAACGGGAGTGGCAAGACGACGCTGCTCGACCTGCTCGCCGGCCGCCTCGCCCCCGCCGCTGGGCAGGTGGACACGGGCCCGACCGTGGCGGTCGGCTACTACCGCCAGGGCGGCGCCGACCTCGACCCGAACGCCCGGGTGCGCGACCTGGTCGCCGGACCGACCCGGGCGCCCGGCTCGCCCGAGGACGCCGCCTTGATGGAGCGGTTCTGGTTCGGCGGCGACCTGCCGTGGGCCACCGTCGGCACGCTGTCGGGTGGTGAGCGCCGGCGCCTCCAGTTGCTGCTGGTGCTGGCCCGGCGGCCGAACCTGCTGCTGCTCGACGAGCCCACCAACGACCTCGACCTCGACACCCTCCGGGTGCTCGAGGACTTCTTCGAGGAGTGGCCCGGCGCCCTGGTGGTGGTGAGCCACGACCGGACCTTCCTCGAGCGGGTCACCGACCGGCTGGTCGCCGTCGGCTCCGGCGCCGTGGCGCCCGTGCCCGGCGGGGTGGACGGCTGGCTGCGGTCGATCGGGACCGGCGACACCCGCACCGCCGGGGCCACCGGGGCCGCCGCGCCGGCCCGTCCCGCCGGCCGCCCGGGCGGGGCCGGGCGGGCCCTGCGCGACCTCGAGAAGGCCATCGCCCGCCTCGAGCGGCGCCGGGGGACCCTGACCGCAGCGCTCGGTGCCACCGCCGACCACGCCGAGCTGACCCGGCTCGGCTCCGAGCTCGCTGCGCTGCAGGCCGAGCTGGCGGAGGCCGAGGACCGGTGGCTGGAGCTGGCCGAGGCCGGCGACCCCTGAGCGCAGGAGGACCGCAACGGTCGGCTCAGCTGGTCTGCGTCGGGCCGCCCCGTCTCCGGACCCGGACGACGTCGAGCGTCGCGAGCACTTCGGGTTCGGCGATCAGCTCCACTTCGCGCACCAGACCCTCCTCGACGTGGAACACGAAGGCGACCTTGACTGCCCCGGCGAAGATCCAGACGGCTCCGAGCTCACCGTCGATGGTGACAGGAGTGGCGCCTCGAGCGCCGTCGAAGCGGGCCGCCACTGCGGCCGCTCCCTCGAACACCGCCTCGGCCCCCTGGCGCTGACCGGCCAGGTCGGCGCGCATCACGGCGTCGGGGGCGAGAAGCCGGAGCAGGGCGGCCAGGGCCCCGCCGCGCGCTGCGGCGAGGAAGGCGTCCACGACCCGCCGGCTCTCGGCTCGCGCCGCCTCGGCGCCGGCCGGTTCGTCGATGCCTTGCAGCTTGCGTCGCGCCCGGCTACCCAGCTGGCGGGCGGCAGTTCCGGAACGACCGAGGATGGCGCCGACGTCGTCGAAGGAGTATCCGAACACGTCGTGGAGGACGAGCGCGACCCGCTCGGCTGGAGCGAGCGCGTCGAGGAGCACCTGCACGCCGGCTCCCGCCGCCTCGACGCGGAGGGCGGCCGCCTCGGGGTCCGGAGTGGCGTCGCCGCCACCGGCTGCGGCGGGGCAGTTCGTTAGGCACGAGGTCACCGCCTATGAGGTCTTAGCTGAGAGTGTGGGCTGCGAGTATTGCCGGGCCCTCAAGGCTTCCCCTGCGGGCGGCTTGCGGCCGGCCTTGACCGCCCTCGTCGGTGTTCGCCTACTGTCGGCGTCATGGGGCTCTTCGAGATCCAAGAGGACACCCTGATTCCGTTCAGCCGTGTGCCGATCGGCCCAGACCTCTACGAAGAACAAATAGAAGACCTGCTCTGGGCCAACCTCGAGGAATTCACCGGCACGACACTGTTCCCGGTGAGGCGTCAGGCTCGGATCACCGGGGGCGGCAAGCCGGACATCGTTGCACTCGACGAATCAGGACACGTCGTGGTCATCGAGGTCAAGCGTGACGTCGACCGCAACCAGCTGGCACAGTGCTTGGAGTACGCAGGGTGGGCACGGACTGCAAACCTCGACGAGCTCGCTGGACTCTACTACGAGGGTCCGGCTGCCTTCTTTTCGGCCTGGCAAGAGTTCACTGCCACCGAAACGCCAGTACTGCTGCAGCGGCCGCCACAGCTGATCCTCGTTGCCCGTGACCTGCACGATCGAACCGAAGCCGCTCTTGGATTCCTCGCTGACAGCGACCTCCCCGTCGTGGTTCTGCGAGCGACTTTCTACGAAGATGAGCGGGGGAAAAGGTTTGTCGACATCATCGGTCGAAACGAGACTGAAATGGCTCCGGGCAGCCCCACCGGAGTCTTCTCCTCCGGCGGTGCCGCTCACGTCAATCCCCGGGGTCGGCGAGTGACACTCTCGGATCTCCTCGAGGCGAGCCTGCTCGAGGCGGACGAGCCCCTCGTGTGGGAGCGACCTCGTGTCGGTCAGACATTCAGGGCAACCGTCACGGCTGGGGGCGCCATTCGCCTCGAGGACGGCCGAGTCCGGGGTTCGCCGTCGCGAGCGGCGATGGACGCTGCGGACGTGCCGGCCTACGACGGATGGCTTGCCTGGAGGGCAGTCAACCGTGACGGCAAGTTGCTCGCCGACCTGCGCAAGCAGCTTGCCACTGCTGCAACCGACGATGAAGGCGGCATCGATGCAGTTTGAGGGTGCTGTGGTAAAGGGAACGCACC
This sequence comes from Acidobacteriaceae bacterium, assembly GCA_903970215.1. Classification (GTDB taxonomy): domain Bacteria; phylum Actinomycetota; class Actinomycetes; order Mycobacteriales; family Mycobacteriaceae; genus Tsukamurella. Next base: position 1,859 of record CAJCHX010000182.1, on the reverse strand, counting down.
CTTGGCTGCTCCTCGCGCAAAAATTGGTGGCGTGTTCCAAAGGAGAGAGTCTTGGCTGCCGAACACAAGACCGCTGACGTCTTTGGCATCCAGCGCGATATTCCACGTAACTACGTTCCGCGCAAGAAAGTTGACGACGTATTCGTCGATAGCCTGACCCGCGACAAGCACATCGTCGTCTACGGAAGTTCCAAGCAGGGCAAAACCTCGCTCAGAAAGTACAACCTTCAGCTCGAGGACTACATTAGCGTTACGTGCAGCAACACTGCAACGCTTGCTCAGCTTCATAGCTCGATTCTCAAGGAGGCGGGGTACACCGTCGAGCAGAGCACAACGAGAAGCGTAACGGGCGAAAGCAAAATCAATGCGAAGATCAGCGCTCAGTTTAGTCTGGGTGTCGCCAGAGTCGGTTCCGAGATAGGCTCGACCGGCGGTGGAGGTGAGACAACTGAGACGACCGAAGTAGCGCTTGAACTCGATCCCTCTGATGTAAACGACATCATTCGGGCCCTTCGAGAGATTGCCTTCGAACGCTTCATCGTGCTTGAAGACTTCCATTATTTGCCGACAGAGACGCAGGAGTCTTTTGCCATCGCCCTGAAAGCATTCCACGAACAGAGTGACTTCACCTTCATCGTCGTTGGCGTGTGGCTCGATGAGAACCGCCTTGTTCAATTTAACGGCGACCTGACTGGCAGGGTGCTTGCGGTAGATGCCGACGCGTGGTCCCATGACGAGTTGCTAGAGGTGATCACTGCAGGGGAAACGCTCCTTAATGTCTCGTTCCACCCGAGTTTCAAGCGCGACCTTATCGATGCCTCGTTTGAAAGCGTCTACATCGTCCAGGAGGCCTGCTAGCGGCACTGCCTCAGCAGCGGAATTCAAGAGACCCTTGCTGTCGAAGCAACGATAGGTGATGGGGTCGACGTAGCGGTTCTGGTGCGGTCAATCGTTGCCGAACAGTCCGCTCGTTACGATGCGTTTCTGACCAACTTTGCCAATGGCTTCCAGGAGACTCAACTCGAGATGCACAAGTGGCTGCTGCTGCCTGTTCTTCTCGCAGCGTCTAAGCAGCTTGAGGACGGAGTCGCTTGGAACGCCATTAGGAAGCTCCTCGACGCCAACCACCCTTCTGCGCCCCTAAATCCGGGGAATATCACTCAGTCACTCGGATCGGTCGCGTCCCTCCAGGTGAAGGCAAAAATCACTCCGATCATCCTCGATTACGACCAGACGACGAAGCGCCTCAACGTTGTGGACCGAGGTTTTCTCATTTGGCTCAACTACCAAGATCGGGCGGCTCTTCGGGAAGATCTGGGCCTTCCGCGAGACGCTGTGCTTCCTGGGGGCGTAGTCCTCGGCTAGGCGATACCGGCGGTAATGGGAGGGAGTTTGCCCGCGAAAGCTTGGCCTGTGAGGCGCCAGTCGCAGTTTGGCGAGGTCCCCCACCGTCGACGCCGAAGCGCAGCACCGCCGATCGACAGACAAGGACGAGAGCCCATGAAGACGATGACGTGCCGGCAGCTGGGGGCCCCTGCGACCTCCCCCTGCGAGGCGACAGCGCAGACCAGATCATCAAGTTGCAGGACGCGCACCTGAAGGAGGCCGTGGCCGGCGGTGACGAGGCGCACCGCAGCGCAAGGGAGGCGATGAAGGGCCGGTGGAGGCACCCGGTCTCGGGTATGGCCTGGTACAGGAACGCGAAGCGGGACTTTGCCGCCCTCGGCGAGGACTGACTACTTGCGCATCTGCCCGCGATGAGCCCGGCCACGGCCCCGAACGCGTGTTCGGGGTGGTGACCGGGTGGGTATCGACGTCGTCGTGAGCGATCCCGACCCACCACCAGCGACCCGACCGCC
>CAJCHX010000181.1 GCA_903970215.1 Acidobacteriaceae bacterium | reverse complement strand
GCGGGACGGCGAGCCGGTGTCCGTTCGTGGTCTCGAGCGGCGTCTCGACGGCGACAATCTTCAGCGGCGCGGCGCGCATCGCCTCGTACACCAGCATCTGGGTGAGCTCTTTCAAGGCCGCCCGGAAGGTGGCGTTGTCCGAGCCTCGGTCGCGCAGAGCGGTGAGCCGGACGGCGGCGAGCGGGTGGTCGACGACGGTCGTCTGCATGAGTCCGAAGCATAGTTGCGCGGAACCGATACCGAGGCCCGCGCGTCTAATGGGTAAGGGGATCGGGACGCGCAGGTCGAATGCGCCAGAGAAATCGCGTGGGGACATCGCGTGGGGACATCGCGGAGGAACATCGCGTGGGGACATCGGTTGGGGGACAGATGGAGACGTTCGACATGGACACGCCGGCGCTGACGGGGGCCGGAGCCGAGCTCGCCGCGATGTCGGCCGATGCGGCGGGTGCGAGTGGAATCTCAGCGTGGGGAGCCGCGGCGGTCGGACCAGCGCTGGGACTCGTCGGCGGAGACTACGCCGCGGCGCTGCTCGGGGCCTTCGCCTCCACCGAGGTCGAGGTGGGGCGGCTCGCGGCGTTCTACGCGTCAGCCGCCGGGGCGGCCGTGCAGACGGTGGCTGCGGTGGCCGCGCAAGAGGCCGATGGCGCCGCAGCCGTCACGGGCACGCTCGCAGGAACAGTGGCGCCGTGAGCATCGTCGACGCACTCGCGGAGCCGATGTACGCGATCCTCGCCACGTTCGGTACCGGTGACGTCAGCGTCGCCGCAGTCGACTCCGCGATAGCGACGTTGCGAAGCCGGCTCGATCACGTGAGCGCGCAGACCACAGCCACCGATGTCGCCCTGAGCCACGCGTGGACCGGGCCGGACGCAGCGGCTGCGCACGATGCCATCGGGCGGGGTGGGACCAGCGCACGCGCCATGTCGAGCCATGCTCGGGAACTGGGCACGTCGCTCGAGACCGCGGCGGGTGTGATCAAGCACGGCCACGCGGAACTCGAGCGCATCGTCGACTCGTTCGTCCGGCAAGCCGACGCGGCGAACCCCACGCTCGGCAATCCGGCGGGGTTGACCGCTGTGCTGCGCCTCGCCACCGAACACCTCGAGCAGGCGTTGGCGGTTCTGCAGCGGACCCGGCAGGCCCTCGAGTCGGAGACGAGCACAATCGGCGCACTGACACAGGAGACTCCGACCGCACCCGACCAGGTCCACGGTCCCGGGGCAGCCGGCGGGGCGGCGACGACGCCCGCGTCCGCAGGGGCCATGCCCGCCCCAGCCCTCGCCCAGCCGGCCGCGACGCACGCCGGATCGATCGGGCCCGGTGTGAGTGGAACAGGTCCGGGCGCAACGGTTTCGGGTGCCGTTCACGGGGCATCGCCCGCCGCCACACCGTCGCACCGCGGCGGCGGGTCGCAGTCCTCGGCACGACGATTCGGCGGATCCGGGCGGCGTGGATCGACCGGTGGCACGCACACGGTCGCGGCGTCCCGCCGGCCACGAGTCCACCCGCGCACGCTCGCCGGCGGTACGGAGGTGACCCTCCCCGACGGCACAGTCGTCCGCGCGCCCAACGCAGTGGCCGCCGCAGCCGTTCGAGCTGCACTCACCCAGCTCGGAGTTCCGTACAGCTGGGGTGGCACCACACCCGGGCAGGGGCTCGACTGCAGCGGGTTGACCCAATGGGCCTACCGACAGGCCGGGCTGGAACTCCCCCGACTGGCGCAGGAGCAAGACGTGGGAGCCCGGGTGAACCAGAGCGATCTGCAGCCCGGCGACCTGGCCGTCTGGGACGGGCACGTCGCGATGGCGCTCGGCGGCGGGCGGATGATCGAGGCAGGCGATCCTGTGCAGATCTCAGCGGTGCGCACCGACAACATCGGCCAGGGCTTCCACGGCTTCTTCCGGCCGACGGGGGCGGCCGTGTAGCAACTCAGCGCGGGGCATCGGCTGGAGATAGAATCCCGACGTCGGAAACGTCGAGACGAGATGAGTACTTCGAGATGAGTTCGTCGAAGTGAGTCCGGATCAGGGCGTTCAAGCGCCGGTGAGTACCGCCCCCACCCCACGTGCCGACGTCGACGACACCTCGACTGAGCCTCGGACCGCCGAGGACAGCTGGGTCGCCCTGACGGAGTGGTTCCTGATCGTCGCGTCACTGGTGTTCCTCGTGGCGTACGCGATCCCGATCATCTGGCCGGGCGTATCCCATGCGGTGCACCGCGACTGCAACGTCGTGACCTACTTCGTGTGGGCCGCCTTCGGCGTCGACTATGTCGCTCGCCTGATCCTGCACGCGAATCGCATCGAGTTCCTGCGAACCCATGTGTTCGACCTGTGTGTACTGGTGCTCCCCATGTTGCGGCCGATGCGACTGCTCCGCCTGGTGGCACTGCTGTCCGTGATGAACCGCGTCGGTGCCCACTCGGTGCGCGGACGCGTGGTCACCTACGCCACCAGCAGTGCCCTCCTGCTGTTGGTGGTCGCATCGCTCGCGATCACCGACGCGGAACGCGGCCAGCCAGGTGCGACCATCAAGAATGTGGGCGACGGCCTGTGGTGGTCGATCACCACGATGACCACCGTCGGATACGGCGATCACTACCCGGTCACGGTGACCGGCAAGGTGATCGCCACTGCGCTCCTGCTCTCCGGGATCACCCTTCTGGGCATCGTGACCGGCACCTTCGCGTCATGGATCGCCGACATGGTCGCCGAGAGCACGGAAGCTCAGGACGAGACCCGCGAGATCGTCGAGACCCTGGTCACCGAGGTGCGTTCCCTCCGCGACGAGATCGCCGAGCTGCGAGCGGGCCGGGCACCCGGCGGGGCCGGACAGTCACCGTTCGACGGGGCCGGGTAGTCGCCCTGAGGAGGACCACCATCGCCGGGACAGGACGGGTGCGGCGCCCTACTCTTGGCGGGTGACAGCGAGGGATACGCGCGCCGGACGCCGGGAACCCGGTGCGCACCGGCGTATCGCCGTGTCGTTCATCCTGACGGAGGAGTACGGCCGGGTCGAAGGCCACACCGTCGGAACCTGCCAATGCGGCGGCCCGATCGCGCAGCTGCGACATGAGGCCGATCGGCACGTGCGTCCCGGAGTCATGACCGAGTGGTACCCACCCGTCTGCTCCACACCGACGTGCATGATCCGCAAGCTCAGCCGGGAGGCCGACTTCCTCGTCGACCCGTGGCCGTGGGGCACCGACACGACTATCGACGTCGTATACCCCGGCCTCGAGACCCAGTTCCTGGGGCGCTGCGAGTGCGGCGACATGATCCTGCGCCTCCGCTATCACCGGGATCCGGGCCGCGGCCGGACGACGGCGTGGTTCGCGCCGTTCTGCTCGACGGTCGAGTGCATGATCCGCGCCCTGAGCGACGAGGCCGGGTACCTGCGGCGCACCGGGCAGTGGACGGACCCGCTCCGCGCTACGTAGCCGATCCGACTCGTCACCACCGTGCACTAGGCTAGCGCGCATGGCGTCTGACATCGTCCCGATCGAGCTCGGTCTCACCGACGGCCCGGTGTACTCCCTATGGGCACCACGCTGGCGCGAAGGCGACGACGAGTGGGAGGCGTTCCTCGGACTCGAGGACGATCTCTACGCGTTCGGCTCCGTCGCCGAGCTTGTTGCATTCGTGCGCAGCGGCGCCGAGAACGACCTCGACGACCACCCGGCGTGGACCGCGCTCACGGGCCTGCCCGCCGAGGCCTTCGCCCCCAAGGAGGAGCGGTCGTACGACCTCATCTCGGTGCCCGAGCTGGCCGCCGAGCAGCCGACCCCCGAGGTGATCGCCGAACTCGAGGACACGCTCGAGATCGTCGGCCTGATCGGCGAGGTCTGTGAACTGCTCGACGTCACCAAGTTCTTCAACGGCAACCCCGTGCTGGGCACCGTCCGGATCGGCACCCACAACTTCGAGGGCCGCGAGGGCATGGAGATGTGGCACAAGGTCGGGGAGATCATCGCCCGCAAATGGGACGACGTGATCGACGCGATCGAGGGCGTCGTCAGCGCACCCAAGGTGTCCGGCGCAGCGGTCGCGACGGCGGAGCGCGAGCTGACGGCCGCCGAGGAGAAGATCGCCGCCGACATGCTCGAGGCGCGCGAGCTGGAGCACACCGATCTCACCGGAGCCGATATCGACATCCTCAACTCCGAGGAAGGTCCCGACGACCTGGACGACGATCTCGACGAGGATCTGGACGACGAGTCGGACGAGCTGGAGGATGAGGACGACTACGAAGACGACTCGTTCTGGGGCTCCGTGGGAATCGACCCCGTGAAGATCGTGACCCGCGACGCCGAGTACTACACGCTGCGGTGCTACCTCGACGACGTGCCCGTCTTCCTCGGCAAGGACGGCCGGATCTTCGTGTTCACGTCGAGCACGGCACTGGCCCGGTACCTCGCCGACGACAACGACACCGAGCTGGCGAAGGTCGAGACGTACGACGAGGTGCGCGTCGCCGCGACCGGCGGCTCGCTCGAGGTGGATGTGGACGACGACAACGTCTACGTGCTGCCGGGGATCTCGGAGGACATCGCCGACGGCCCACGTCGGATAGACCGCGACCAACTCGACCTCGCCGTCGAATTGCTGCTCGACGCAGCAGACTTCGGCGACGACGAGTCGGTGCGCGAGGCACTGCGACCCACCACGCCCCTCGGCTTCTTCGTCTCCTACGCGCTGGACCCGCAGCCTCGGCGGCTCGCCCCGTCACCGCCGTTCGAGAACGAGTCGGAGGCATGGCGAGCACTCGAGCACGATTTCGAGGGACGCCTCAAGAAGATCTGACCCGTCCCGCGCCGGTACATGCGAGGCCGGTACATGCGATCCGGGCTAAATGCGATCCGGCCCCCGTCTCCGCAACAGCGGAGACGGGGGCCGAATCGACACTCGGGGTCTCAGGAACCGATCGGGTTGTGCACCGTACCGAGCCCGATGTCGGCGATGTTGGGCGCGCCGCCCATCACCCTGACCTGCACTGCGGTCGGCTCGTACACACTCGCGACCACCGTGAACGTGCCGTCGGTGAGTCCCTCGATCCGGTAGAAGCCGGAATGGTCGGTGACCACCGATGCGATCAGGGTCTGATCCGGTCCGATCGCCGACACCGTCGCGCCCGGTAGCGGACGGCCGTCGGCAGTGCGGACGTGGCCCTCGACGCCGCCAACGGCGAGCAGCACGATGTCGAGGGTCTCCGCCTCGCCGCCGACCGCGACCAGTTGACTGGCAGGCTGGAATCCCGGCGCGGTGGCGGTGACGGCGACGGTACCGGGATCCAGGCCGAGGATGCGGAACGTTCCGTTCTGGTCGGCCTGGGTGCGGGCGACCACGACGCCCGACTGGTCCGTCACCATCAACAGCGCCGGTACGGCGCCGTCGTCGGATCGCACCGCACCGCTGAGCACGACGCCGCTCGCCAAGGCGAAGTCGCGAGTGACCGTGTGCCCCTCAGGAACCCGGACGGTCTGCGCCTGCGGGCCGAAGCCCGGCGCCGACGCGATGGCCGTGTAGACCCCGGCGAGCAGCATCGGGATGGCGTAGCGACCGTCGGAGTCGACGGTGGCCCGCGCCACCTGCAGGCCCGCGGTATCGGTCACGGCGACGGTCGCCCCCCGGACGACCGCTTCGGCCGCGTCGAGAACCCGACCGACGATCGACCGACCGGCCGTCACCGCAGCGGAATGAGGCTGCGGGACCTGGGACACGGCCTGGAACTGGGGCTGGGGCTGGCGTTGGGGCACAGCATCGGTGAGCGTCGCAGCGCCCGCGAGCGCCGGCGTCACCGCCGAACCCTGAGCGTCCACGGACGACTCGGCCGCCTCGGCGAAGGTGGACGGGACTCCGGTCGCCTCGCCTGCGACGCCGAGCAGTTCGTCGCCGACCGACTCGAGCACCGCCGGGCCGCCCTTGCCACCGGTGAACAGGGACGCGATCGCGCCGATCGCACAGCAGATCAGGGCGAAGGTGAAAGCCGCGCTCAGACCGTCCGCGAACGGATCCGAGATCAGGTGCGGGAAGAAATCGAGCCCGAACAGGTGGTTCTGGCTGGCCTGCGAAAGGTTGGACACGTGCCCACTGAGCAGCTGCTGGATAGGGTTGTATCCCAGGAACGCGGCGAACAACACGCCCACGGTGGGCAGATTCGCCACGTTGTGCGCGGCGCTCGACGCCACGCCGTTCGCGGTGAGCCCGTCGTACATCGCGGACGGGAGGTGCTTGCTCAACCCGGCGATCATCAGCGAGAAGAACAGGCCGATCGAGAGCACCATCGCGGCGTTCTGGAACGTCGTCATCATCCCCGCGCCCGATCCACGTGCGTTGGCGGGCAGGCTGTTCATCACCTCGGCCCGGTTGGGCGAGGCGAACAGACCCATCGAGATTCCGTTGACCAGCAGGATCGCGGCGAAGGCCCAGTAGTTGAAGTTGACCGGGAGCGCGATCAGCAGGCCGAACGTACCAGCGGTCAGCGCAAGACCGGTGAAGGTGAACCACTTGGTTCCCAGGCGGTCGCTCAGTGCCCCCGAGACCGGCGCGCTCAACAGGAAGCCGACGGTCATCGGCACCATGTAGATGCCCGCCCACAGCGGGGTCCGGGAGTAGTCGTAGCCGTGCTGCGGCAACCAGATGCCCTGCAGCCAGATGATCAGGATGAACTGCAGACCACCACGGCCGATGGATGCCATCAGGTTGGCGAGGTTGCCGAAGGCGAACGATCGGTTCTCGAACAGCGTCAGGTTGAACAGCGGATTATCGACCTTGACCTCGATGAAGCCGAAGATCACCAACATCACTGCGCCGCCGATCAACGCGGTGAGCACCCACGGATTGGTCCAGCCCATGTTGGACGAGCCGTACGGCTGGATGCCATAGGTGATGCCCACCAGGATCGCGATGAGGCCCACGGCGAACGTGAGATTGCCCCACCAGTCCATCTTCGCGTGCTTGCGGATACCGGTGTCGTGCAGCTTGAGGTACGCCCAGACGGTGCCGATCACGCCGAACGGAACGGAGACCAGGAAGATGAGGTGCCATTCGACGGGCGCGAGCAGACCGCCGACCAGCAGGCCGAGGAACGAGCCGGCGATGGCCGCGACACCGTTGATACCCATCGCCAGGCCGCGTTGGTTGGCCGGGAAGGCATCCGTGAGAATCGCCGAGCTGTTGGCCATGAGGAACGCGCCACCGACACCCTGGACCACACGCCAGGCGATCATCCAGATGGCCGCGCCACCGCCGTCGAACCACGTGACCGCGAGGAAGATCGACGACACCGTGAATACGGCGAAACCCATGTTGTACATCCGCGCCCGGCCGAACATGTCGCCGAGGCGGCCGAAACTGACGACCAGCACGGCGGTGACGACCAGGAAGCCCATCATCATCCACAGCAGGTAGCTGGTGTTACCCGACTGGAGCGGGTTGAGGTGGATGCCCTTGAAGATGTCGGGCAGCGCGATCAGCACGATCGAGCTGTTGATCGTGGCGATCAGCATCCCGAGTGTGGTGTTGGACAGGGCGATCCACTTGTAGTGCGGGCCGAGCTCCTCGATGGTGTGCACCCGCTTCCTGCGGGACGCGGGCTTGCTCGGTGGCGCGACGGTCTGTTCAGACACGGTGCGAACTCCTATATATGCGGCTATGAAAAACGACTTGCCTGACTGGGTATCTCGACGGGGAGCTCACGTGTCGGCGACGCTGCCGGCGCGAACGGCCTGCACCTCGAGGTCCAGGCGAGCAGTACTTCCGATCTGCGCGACGCCGGTGATGAGCTTCTCGTCGAAGACCATCCCGAAATCGCCGCGCTTGAGTTCGGTCGACGCGCGGAACCCGATCCGGGTCCCGCCCCACGGATCACTCGTCTCACCGAGATAGGTCATCTCGAGATCGGCGCGAGCGGCCACGCCGCGCAGCTCCAGCTCGCCGCGTAGGGTCCACACCTCGTCGACCGGCCCGGTGAGCGCGGTGCTGCGGTAGTACGCGGTGGGGTGGGACTCGACGTCGAAGAACCCGTCGGAGCGCAGGTGATCGTCACGCATCCGGTTGTCGGTGTCGATGCTGGCGGTCTTGATCTCCACCTCGACGCGGGACTGCTCGATGGGGTCACCGACATCGATCGTGCCCACGAACTCGTTGAACCGTCCCTTGACGCTGGAGATCCCCAGGTGCCGGACGCTGATCTCGATAGTGGAGTGGATCGGGTCGATGACCCACTTCCCGGCCGACGGCACCGGGGCGTCTCCGGCCCGTACCAGCGCGATCGCGCCGAGCCGGGCGGTCCCGCCCGGGGACACCAGGGCCACTCGCGCCTGCGGCTCGAAGCCGGGGGCGCTGACCACCGTGGTGTAGGTACCGGGCGAGAGCGGCTTCACCTCCGCCACACCGTCGGGATCGGACTCGACCCGCCCCACCTGCTCACCCGCCATGGACATCACCGTCACCACGGCCCCGCCGAAGCCGGTACCGCGGCCGGTGGTGATCTTCAGCGCCAGCCCGCCGCTCATGCCTGCACCGTCCGTGCACCGAGGACGAACTCGCGAGTCACGAAGGTGCCGCTGCCGATGGCGACGGTGGCGGCGACCGGTGCGAAGCCGTTGGCGATCACCGTGTAGTCGCTGGGGATCACACTCGGGAACCGGTACGCGCCCGCGTCGTCGGTGATGGCGCTGGCCACCATCTGACCGCCCAGATCGAGGAGCACCACCTGGCTGTTCGCAACGGGGATCCCGGAGACACCGTCGGTGACGGTGCCGGTGAGCTCCGCGATCGTGTGTAGGACGACGGTGACGTCGACCGCGTCGGTGCCGCCGATCGTGACCGTCTGCGCGCTCGGCTCGCTGCCCTCCGCGCTGACGACCAGCGTGTACTGACCGGCCGCGAGGCCGGTGAAGGTGAACGAGCCGTCGGCGCCGGTCACCTGCACCAGGCTGACGCGGCCCTCGACGTCGGTGACTGCTGCGGTGGCGCCGGCCACCGGCCGGCCGCGCGACGCCTCCATCACCAGACCGGTCAGCGCCAGCAGCGCACCTAGCACGATCTCGATCTGTACCGGTGTCGCGCCGGCGATCACCGCGACCGCCGACGGCTCGTGCCCCTCCGCCGAGGCGACCAGCACGTAGTGCCCGGCCACGTCGACGTGCAGCGCGAACCCTCCGTCTGCGCCGCCGACCACCCGGCCGGCCTGCCGCCCACTCGGGTCGATCACCGTGACCGTCGGCCCGGCCACGGGGCGGCCATCGGTCCCCCGTACGTGTCCGGCCACCCTGCCGACGGCACTGTCGTGGATCACGTTCTGCCCGTCGATTGCCATGCTCTACCCCTCTCCCATGTCACTGCGTGTTTCCGCTGCGTCGTCTGCGCACACCGCCGCCAAGGCGTCCCCGAGGCGCGCGACCGAGCGGGTCAACTCGCCGCGCTCCACCGCATCGAGGCGGTCGAAGGCCGCGGCGAGCATCTGCGCCTTGGCCGATGTCTTGCCGTGGACGTAGTTGCGCCCCTGCAGGGTCGGCACCAGCAGGGTCACCCGGCCGTCGGTCGGATCGTCGGTCCGCGTGACCATTCCGTGCTTCTCCAGCGCGCCGACGATGCGCGACATCGTCGGCGTGGCCACACCCTCGCGCTCAGCCAGCTCCGTGGTGCGGATCGGCGCGTTGCGGACCACGGTGTGCAGCGCCGACGCCGCGCCCGAGGCGAGCACGTCCGCGCCG
>CAJCHX010000180.1 GCA_903970215.1 Acidobacteriaceae bacterium | reverse complement strand
CAACCCGACCTCGCGCCCGCGCCGGTACACGTGGTCGGTCACCACCCCGGAATCGGCGACCGGGCTCGTGTTGGCCATCGCGAACACGGCCGTGTACCCGCCGAGCGCCGCTGCGGCGGAACCGCTCTCGATGGTCTCGGTGTCCTCGCGGCCGGGCTCGCGCAAGTGGGTGTGCAGGTCGACGAAGCCGGGGAGCAACACGCGCCCGCCGCCGTCGATCACCTCGGCGCCGGCGGGTACCGCGAGACCTGCGCCGATCTCGGCGATCACCTCGCCGTCGATCAACACGTCCACCGGGTCGCCCTCGCCGTACACACGCACGTCCCGCAGCAGCACAGTCATTCGGCCTCCCCGTCTTTGGCCAGCAGGTGGAACAGCACCGCCATCCGCACGTGCACGCCGTTGTTCACCTGTTGCAGCACGGCCGATCGCGACGAGTCGGCCACCGAGAACCCGATCTCCATGCCGCGCAGCATCGGTCCCGGGTGCAGCACGACCGCGTGGTCGGGCAGCAACGCCGCGCGCCGGTCGCTGAGGCCGTATCGCACCGAGTACTCCCGTGAGCTCGGGAAGAATCCGCCGTTCATACGCTCCGCCTGCACCCGCAGCATCATCACCGCGTCGGCGCCCGGCAGCTCCGCGTCGAGCGAGTCGGCCACCGTCACGGGCCAGGTCTCGACCCCCACCGGCAGCAGCGTCCGCGGCGCGACCAGCACCACCTCCGCGCCGAGGGTGGACAGCAGGTGGGCGTTGGAGCGCGCCACGCGGCTGTGCAGCACGTCGCCGACGATCACGACCCGGCGGCCGTCCAGGGTGCCGAGCCGTTGCCGCAGCGTCAGGGCGTCGAGCAGGGCCTGCGTGGGGTGCTCGTGCATGCCGTCGCCGGCATTGATCACCACGGGCCCGGGCGGGTGGCCCGGCGGGTTGGTCCACTGCGCGATCTGCTGCGCGGCGCCCGACGCCGGATGCCGGACGATCAGCGCGTCGGCGCCGGCGGCATGCAGCGTCAACGCGGTATCGCGCAGCGACTCGCCCTTGGCCACCGAACTTCCAGCTGCCGAGACGTTGATCACGTCTGCGCTCATCCACTTGCCGGCGACCTCGAACGACACCCGGGTGCGCGTCGAGTTCTCGTAGAAGACGGTCATCACGGTGCGGCCGCGCAGCGTGGGCAGCTTCTTGACCTCTCGGCCGAGGAGTGCCTGCTGCAGCCGATCGGCCTCGTCGAGGATCTCCTCGGCGGTGTCCCGCGCAAGCCCCTCGGTGCCGAGCAGGTGTCGCATCACGCCCGGTCCCCGATCGCGGGACCGACCGCCACACCCGGAGCGCCGAAGATCAGCACGGAGTCGACGCCGTCCTTCTCGACCAACTGCACCCGCACCTCCTCCTGTCGCGAGGTCGGGATGTTCTTTCCCACGTAGTCGGCCCGGATCGGCAGCTGCCGGTGCCCGCGGTCGACGAGGACCGCGAGTTGCACCGCCGCCGGGCGGCCGATGTCGCGCAACGAGTCGAGCGCCGCGCGCACGGTGCGGCCCGAGAACAGCACGTCGTCCACCAGGATGACGAGCGCACCGTCGATGCCGCCGGCCGGGACGGTGGTCCGCTCGAGCGGGCGGTGTGGCTTATGCCGCAGATCGTCGCGGTACAGGGTGATGTCCAGGCGTCCGACCGGGACGTCGATGCCGGTGAACTCCTTGATGTCGGCTGCGAGCCGACTCGCCAGGATCGCCCCGCGGGTGGGGATGCCGAATACGACGACGCGGGCAGGCTCGCCTGCCGCGTCCAGGGCGGTCTTCTCGATGATCTGGTGCGCGATCCGCGCGACCGTCCGCGACACATCAGCCGCAGACATCAGCTCTCGAGCCATGGGACCTCCTTCTCCGCCTCGCCGGACGGTTTCACTCCGCCTCACCGGACGGAACCAAAGGATGCCTTGATGCGTCCGAAAGCCTACCAGTACGTTCTGTAGCCATGGAGCTCTCCATCGGCCAGCGCGAGACACTCGCCGCCATCGTCGACGCCTTCGCACCGGGCGACGGTGTGGCGATCCCGTCCGCGACCGCTCTGGGGACCGTGGACGTCGCGCTCGGCCTCCTGCGGAGCAACCCGCGGTACGGGGAGGACGAGGGCTTGGCCGACCTGCTCTCGACGTGGGACAGCCGGGTATTCGGCACCGCCGTGCTCGGCACGCGCGGGCGCCGCTTCGCCGAACTGTCGCAGGACGAGCGTGAGCGGACCCTGATCGACCTGTCCCGCAGCCGCTTCGCATCACGGCGAACGCAGTTCAAACGGCTGCGCAACATCGCGATCGTGGCGTACTACGTCGCGCCCGGCTCGTCCGGCTACTCGCCGCTGTGGGAGGCCATCGGCTACCCGCCGGCGCCGCACCGCAAGCGGCTGCGGGGCCGCGCCCTGCGGGCGGTCAAGCCGCTGTCGCCCACGCGGTACGAGATCGACGCCACCACCGAGTGCGACGTCGTCGTCGTCGGCTCGGGCCCGGGAGGGGCGGCCGCCGCAGCCGTGCTCGCCGAGGCGGGCCTGACGGTGATGGTGCTGGAGAAGGGCGACTACCACGCGGCACCCGACTTCCGATCGACCGAGTACGACGCGCTCACGACCCTCTACGCCGCCGCCCCGTTCAGCAGCGAGGACGCGCAGACCACGATCCTGTCGGGCCAATGCCTGGGCGGTGGCTCCGTGCCCGGTTACGGGGGCTGCTACCGGCCGTCGGAGCAGGTACGCGCCGACTGGGTGAGCCGCGGCCTGTCGATGGGCCAGGAGTTCGACGGCGCCCTCGACGCGGTGTGGCGACGATTGTCGGTCACGGCTGCTCAGTCGCGGCCGTCGCCCCGCGACCAGTTGCTGGCGACGGGCTGCGAGGACGCCGGCCTGCACGTGCGCACCGTCGACCGCGCAGTCGAGGACTGCGACCAGGGCGAGGAGTGCGGACGGTGCGGCCTGGGCTGCCGACTGGGCGCCAAACGCACCGCGGGCGAGACATGGTTGCGCGACGCCGAGCGGCGCGGCACGCGGATCGTGACCGGCGTGGACGTACGCACGATCGAGGTGCGTGACGGGCGCGCGACCTGGGTCGTGGCCCGCACCACGGGCGGCTCGTGGCTGACGGTGCGCTGTCGCGCCGTCGTCGTCGCCGGCGGGGCGTT
>CAJCHX010000179.1 GCA_903970215.1 Acidobacteriaceae bacterium | reverse complement strand
CGTCGCCGGTCACCACCGGGCCACCCTGCTCGAGCGCCGCGACCAGTGGGCCCAGATCCACTCCGCCGAGGTGCTCTCGTGCGGCGTCGGCGGTGGCCCGCCGCAGCAGGTGCGTCAGTACCGCGAGTTCGCGGCCCTCCTCGCCGGCCTCGAATTCGACCTTGCCACGCAGGACCTCGATCACCGAGTCCAGATCGACGACCCGCGCGACCGGCAGGTCCTCGCCGCCCACGACCGCCCGGTGCAGTGCGGAGGCCGCGACCGTCTCCTGTGCGGCGATGGCGAACCTCGCCGACACGCCCGAGCGCTGGTCCACGGACGACGATTCCCGCAGCCCGCGAGTGAACCGCGCCAGCACCTCGGTCAGGTACGGCGGTACCGTCGCGACGACGTCCGCCTCCTGCTCGATCACCGCGACCTCGTCTTCGAGGTCGATCGGGTAATGCGTGCGGATCTCGGCGCCGAAGCGGTCCTTGAGCGGCGTGATGATCCGGCCGCGATTGGTGTAGTCCTCGGGGTTGGCCGACGCCAGGAGCAGTACATCGAGCGGCAGCCGCAGGCTGTAGCCGCGCACCTGGATGTCGCGCTCCTCCATCACGTTGAGCATCGCGACCTGGATGCGTTCGGCGAGGTCGGGCAGTTCGTTGACGGCCACGATGCCACGGTGCGCCCGCGGGATCAGGCCGAAGTGGATGGTCTCGGGGTCGCCCAGGCTGCGCCCCTGCGCCACCTTGATCGGATCGACGTCGCCTACCAGGTCGCCGACGGACGTGTCCGGAGTGGCGAGTTTCTCGGAGTACCGCTCGCTGCGGTGCCGCCATGCCACCGGCAGGGCGTCACCGAGCTCGCGGGCCCGGCGAATCGAGGCCGGTGTGATCGGGTGGTAGGGGTGCTCGCCGAGTTCCGCTCCCTCGATCACCGGCGTCCACTCGTCGAGGAGCGCGACGACGGTACGGATCAGGCGAGTCTTGCCCTGCCCGCGCTCGCCGAGGAGAACCACGTCGTGGCCCGCGAGCAGCGCCCGCTCGAGCTGTGGGATGACGGTGTCGTCGAAGCCCTGGATCCCCTCCCAGGGATCGGTATCCGACCGCAGCGCGATGATCAGGTTGTTCCGGATCTCGTCCTTGACACCGCGGTAGACGTGGCCGGAGGCCCGCAGTTCCCCGAGGGTGGTGGGTCGTGCATCAGTCACGGGTTCCACGCTACGCCCGGCTCCTGAACCCGGCCATGCGATGGCTACCGGCATTCTGGTGGATCGCGCACCGCTCGGGTACGTCTTCCACCGAAGTCTCAGCGGTTACGCCGCGCGCTCGTTGAGCGCCGCGAGCAGGGTGTCCACGACCGCCTCGGGATCGGAGACGATGTGGTGCCACGAGAAGTTCAGGGGCAGCCAGCCCGCCAGTGCGAGCGCGTTGTGCTTCTCCTGATCGCGCAGGAAGCGCGAGTGGCTGCGGTGGTACGCCCAGCCGTTGATCTCCACCGCCACCTGTTGCTCGGGAAACGCGAAGTCGACCTTGTACCGCCCCAGCCGCAGCCCGATCACGAAACCGGTGATGCCGTGCTCACGCAGCAGTCGCTCGAACCGTCGTTCGGCCTCCGACTCGCTGTCCCCACCGGCCACCTCCAATACCCGCCTGGCTGCGGCGATGCCGGTCCGATGGGCGTTGCGATCGAGCGCCCGCTGCAGACTCCGCAGGTTCACCCGGCCGGTCTGCAACGCGCGGTCCATCAGGCTGGGATCGGCTGCCTGCAGCACCGTGAGTGGCTCAGCGGTGACGCGCAGGTTCCGCACCACCGCGATGTCCTCCCGGCCCAGGAATCCGCGACGAGCGTCGATCCGAAATCCCGCCGATGGCCGGACGCGCCGCTCCGCGGGCACGGTCGCGGTGATCACGGGCGGCAGCCGGTCCGAGAATCCGTGCCAGAACAGCGCGCTGCCGCGGTCGGCCACCCCGCCTGCGAGATGCATCCCGATCCGCAGGCGCGCGGCATCCGAATACTCGTGCTGCGCCGATAGATAGATCCCGGTGGCCACCCGGATCAGTTCGCCGGACGTCACCCGCCCGGCCACGGCCCGTCTGGTCACGCCGCACTCACGCAAGTCGGCGATAGTCGCCACCCCGTCGTGAACTGCCAGGAACCCGGCCACCTCCGCCCACACATCAATTGGACGCACCGACCCCACAAGGGGTTCCTCAACCTCCACGATTTCGGTGGCTGGAGTACCCCAGCGGTGCCCGATCCACCGAAACCCAGTCGCCAGGTCAGTGCGCGAAGTGCCGAGTCCCCGTGAAGTACATCGTCACGCCCGCGTCCTGGGCGATCTCGATGACCTCGTTGTCGTGGATCGACCCGCCGGGCTGAACGATCGCCTTGACGCCGGCGTCCATCAGGATCTGCGGGCCGTCCGGGAACGGGAAGAAGGCGTCGGAGGCCGCCACCGAACCCACGACCCGGTCGCCGGCCCGGTTGACTGCGAGCTGCGCCGCGTCGACCCGGTTCACCTGGCCCATGCCCACGCCCACCGAGGCGCCCCGCGACGCCAACAGGATCGCGTTGGACTTGACCGAACGACAGGCCCGCCAGGCGAATTCGAGGTCGGACAGGGTGGCCTCGTCGGCCGGCTCACCACTGGCCAGCGTCCAGTTCGCCGGGTCGTCCCCCGGCGCGTCGATCTTGTCGGAGTCCTGCAGCAGCAGGCCGCCGGATATCTGCTTGACCTCGGTCGACAGCACAGGCGGCTGTGCCAGCAGCACGCGGAGGTTCTTCTTCCGGGTGAGCATCGCGAGCGCGCCGTCCGCATACCCGGGGGCGATGATCACCTCGGTGAAGATCGCGGCGACCTGCTCGGCCATCTCGAGGCTCACCTCACGATTGGCCGCGATCACGCCGCCGTACGCCGATACCGGGTCGCACGCGTGCGCGCGGCGGTGGGCCAGCGAGACGTTCTTGCCGATCGCGATGCCACATGGGTTGGCGTGCTTGATGATGGCGACGGCGGGCTCATCGAAGTCCCACGCGGCGCGCCACGCCGCGTCACCGTCGGTGTAGTTGTTGTAACTCATCGGCTTGCCGTGCAACTGCTGGGCCTGGGCGATGCCGGCGCCACCGTCGGTCACATACAGCGCCGCCTCCTGATGCGGGTTCTCGCCGTACCGCAACACACTCTCGCGCTTCCAGGTGCCGGCCATCCACAGCGGGAACCGGGCGCCGGGACCGTCGCTCACCGGGGGCGCCACCACGTCGGTCATGTAGGTCGCCACGGCCACGTCGTAGTCTGCGGTGTGCCGGAACGCCTTCGCGGCGAACGCCTTCCGCTCGTCCAGCGAGAACCCGACGGGGGCGGCATCCACTACGGCGGCGTAGTCCTCGGGTGCGACCACCACGGTCACCGACTGATGGTTCTTCGCCGCCGCCCGCACCATCGACGGCCCACCGATATCGATCTGCTCGACGCATTCGTCCTCGGTAGCCCCCGACGCGACGGTGCTACTGAACGGATAGAGATTGACCACCACGAGTTCGAACCGCGCCACCCCCAGCTCCTTGAGCTGCTGCAGGTGCTCAGGCAGCCGAGTGTCGGCCAGGATCCCTGCGTGCACCCGCGGGTGCAAGGTCTTGACTCGTCCGTCCAGGCACTCTGGGAAACCCGTAAGGTCCTCGACCCGCGTGACCGGTATGCCCGCGTCCGCGATGGTCTTCGCCGTCGAGCCGGTCGACACGATCTCGACGCCGGCGCGCGCCAGCCCGGTCGCCAGCTCCACCAACCCCGTCTTGTCGTACACGCTGATCAACGCGCGCTTGAAGGGGATGCTGCTCATCGAAGTATGACCTTTCGTCCGTCCATCGTGTATCCGCGCAGGGCGACGTCGGCGACCACTTCGGCCAGTAGCCGCCGTTCTACAACCTTGATTCGCTCATGCAGGGTCTCCGCGGTGTCGCCCGGTTCCACCGGCACCGACCGTTGCGCCAGTATCGGCCCGGTATCCAGCCCCGAGTCCACCAGGTGCACAGTCGAGCCGGTCACTCGCACGCCGTACGCAAGCGCGTCGGGAACCGCATGCGCTCCGGGAAACGCAGGCAGCAGCGCTGGGTGCGCGTTGATCACTCGGCCACCGTACGCCTCGAGGAACGGGCTGCCGAGGAGCTTCATGAAGCCGGCCGCGACAACCAGGTCGGGATCCAGCGCGCGGACTGCGGCTACGAGGGCGGTATCCCACGCGGCCCGGTCGGGGAAGTCGCGCAGGGCTACGACTGGCCCGGGAAGCGCAGCCGCACGCGCGATGTCCACGGCGCGGCAGGGGCGGTCGGCGACGACGCCCACGATCGACGCCGGGTAGCCGGGCTCAGCGGCCGCGTCGAGCAAAGCGCGGAGCAGCGACCCGGTTCCGGAGGCCAGCACCACGATGCGGGCGGGCGCGCACGGCGGCACGACAACGTCGGTGGGCGTGTCCAGCGGATGTCTCCTAGCGGGGCGAGCAGTACCGCTCCAGCCTAGACGGCGGGTCGGCCCGTTCGCGGCGGGGTCAGTGCTCGGCGTCTCCGAAGGTGTAGCTGTCGAGTTCCTCGACGTCCGCGATCGCAGTGTCCTGGGTGGTGCGGCCGACGGCGGACACAGACCGACGAGGCGCGGGGCGCGCCCGTTCAGGCGCCGGTCGCGCGGGTTCGGGCGCGGGTCGCGCAGGTCGCGCCGGCTCAGGCGCCGCCGTCGGCTGCGGATCGTCGCGGTACGCATCGAAGTCACCGGTATCGGGATCGTCCGTGTAGTCGGCATCGTCCGTGTCGTCGGGGTCGACCTCGGGCTCCACGTCGTGGTCCGGGAGCTGCGCCGCCGCAACGGTTGTCGCCTGGGCGGCCTCGAGATCCTCGTCGGCCTCATCGCTGTACGTCGTGTACGTGGCGCTATCGGGCTCCTGCGCCTGCACCGATCGCACCGCACGGCTGTCACCGAACTGCTGCAGGGCCAACGCGGACAGCGCGCCGACCAGCACGATCCAGGCGACGGTGAAGCCGAACAGCTGCGCCAGATCCACTCCGGCATCGCCGAACCCGCCGAGCTCACCCCCCGCCATCCACGCGGTGGCGGTGAACGCGGCGGCGGTGAGCAGCGCGGTCACGACCAGCGACCGCAGCATCGGGCCCACCTCGTAATCGCGGGCAGCGCACCGTCGACCGATAGTGACCGCCACGATGGCGGGCACGATCAGCAGCAGAAGCAGGTAGTGCGGCGCGGCGCCCTGCGGCAGCACCGCGAGGGCAGGGATCGCGGGTGTCTGGCCCGGCGTCGCCGAGAACACGCTGATGGACGCGGGGCCCACCTGACTTCCCACACCGACGGTCAACCCGGCGGCACCGATCATCAGGTTGGGCAGGTAGATCAGGGAGAGCAGCGTCAGGCAGACCATGCCCACCACGTCGTTCCCCGATTCGATCAGGGAACCCACGGTGTGCCATTGGACCACCAGCCGGATGACGATCACGGCCGCGCCGGCACCGCCGAAGATCGCGAGCGCGCGGCCGGCGGAGCGGACGCAGTCGTCGAACCACGGTGGGATTCGCAGCACGTCCGCGATGTCCCGCCAGTACCCTGCGGCCAGTCCGAGATACGTGCCCAGCAGATGCACCCCGACGGTGTAGAGGAACGCGGTCAGCGGTGGAGGGGTGCCCACAGTGAAGGTGCCGGTCGCGTCGTTGACGACGGCGAGTGCGATCGCGGTGAACAGGACGGGTCCCGCAACGGCGCACAACACCAGCGTCCGCAACTCGGTGAGCGCCCGGCCGGGCCCCGCGGCCGACCGGCACACTCGGGCGACGCCGAGCACCAGCAGCACTGTGGGCACCAGTGGCAGCACGCTGACGGTGATATCGCTGACCGTGACCGGCACTTGATGCACAGCGAGCCAGAGTTCGGCGACCGTCGCGAACACGGCTGCGAGGTCGGACTGCTGGGTCACCATCACCAGCGTGCCCACCAC
>CAJCHX010000178.1 GCA_903970215.1 Acidobacteriaceae bacterium | reverse complement strand
CCTGTCCCTATCAGCGGTCGACCAACGCCACCGGCGACCGGTGACAACACCCCCCGGATCATGCGTGAGACAGGGGACTTCAGTCATGCCGGTGCCGGCGACCATAGCCCTGGTTTCAGGGCTACCTAGAAGGTAACGGGGGGCTTCCTTGATGCATCTATCACAGTGGACTGCTAGCTCAGTCGTTACCAGTCTGATATCTTGACCACGCGCTCCCCTCGGGGAGGAGATTTCCTGCGCCCTGAGCTATCGGGTGTGGTCGCAGCTAGGCAGTGTCCGATTTTTGGCGATACTGCCTGGTTTGCTGTGACCACCGATCGATAGGGCGGCAGTAGAAGTGTTCAGCGACGTTAGCTCCAGCGGCCCGGCCACCGGCGCACGTTTTCACGGCGGCGAGCCGGCGGGCCGGGATCTGGCCCGGCTATACGCTTTCCGTACATCGATGGTGCTGATCCCTAGATGTTCAGCGAGGAGTAAGGCTCGCTCAGGCGTAAGCCGTACATCGCCACGCTCGACCGAGCTCAACGCAGCGGTGCTGATCCCCATCCGTTGTGCAAGCTGCGGTTGGGTGAGACCGACAAGTATTCGCCAATCCACCAGGGTGCGCTCTTCGACGGGAACACTCACCAGTTCACCGATGCTGACATCCAGTTGCGCCGCGACGCGCGCGAGCGCATCAACCGTGGGCGAGGTTCTGCCGATCTCCCACTGCGCAACTGTGCCCCGGCCTAAGCCGGATACTCTGCCCAGTTCTGCTGGCGACAACCCCCGCCCGGCCCGCAACTCCTGCAGCTTCTGCGGCCGGAATCCGCGCATCACCGATCGGCTCATCCGTGCATCGACTCCACGACGCACCATAGTTCAGCCCTCTCGCCCACCTTGACATCTATTGGTAGATTATCAACGAAGAATAAAACCGAAGACCTGAACGGGATAACATGCGACCTCTCATTTCGCACTGGGACCTTGACCGCCCCTCTCAGTCGTCGTGCGGCCCAGCTAACGCCGTATGGTGGGACCTCAAGCGCGCGACGCCCGCACAACTGCGGAAAGCCCTCAACCTCTGCTGCGCCTGCCCACTCCTCGACTTCTGTCGTGACGAGACCGCAGCCCTGATCAGCGCAGGTGCACCTCCGATGGAGCAGATCCGCGCCGCGGCGTTCTACAACGAGCACGGGCGGCGGATCGACGGTGGGAGCTATCTCTATCCCCGGGGAGGGCGGCGCCAAGCTGCGGCGGACGCATCGACGACTCCGCGGTCGGCTGCCTGATGCTGGCGACCCGTCGCGATCGGCCCGCCGCTACGGCGCGCCTCCCCCGGGCGGGCCGATCGTGGCGCCATGATTGAGCTCATGGCTGGACCAGGAAAGCCCGGACCCCAATCAATGGGGATGCGACAGAGGATGAACTGGCGCGCACCGGAGGGTATCCGCGCATACGCCGATGAGCAGGCCGATGAGCAGGGCATCAGTGTCAATGAGTGGTTGACACGGCTCGTCATCGCGCACCGCGACCAGTGTCCGCCAGTACACCAGGGACAGCTCTTCCCAGCCTCCGCCGGAGAGGAGTACCCCGTCGCGTCTTAGAACCCGCTCTGCCAGCACGGCGGCGGACAGTCGTGCACTCCAACAGATTCATATAACGGCGGACGCGCGAGCAGACGACTTTTCGGAGCCCAATAAGGAAAAACCCCCTAGCGCCAACTAGAGGGTCTTCCGAAAGTTTGTCGGGTATCAGAGGTACGAACTCTGGTCCCATGCGTTGCCGCACTACCCGATGGGACAGTCTTGGACGACTGGGTCCAGGGTAGCGCGCACTCTGACGACACTGCAACAACCAATCAGGATCAGACATCTCGTGTCGGTCTTGAAGCGCTGGTAGCGCGCCCGATCCCGGTCGACACGCCGAGGACCGGTACCAGCGAACCCCCCACTGACGACGCCGCCCGATCGGCGTCGTTCGCTGGTGCGTGGGAGCTGACGCGGGCGTTGTCGCCGCGGCACCTCGTGCGCACCGGCGAGTACGACTCACGCGGCCGGTACATCTACCCGACGACCCACCGGCTCCCCGAGCCCGCGCCGACAGTGCCCTGGGCGATATATCTGACAGACACCCACGAGCAGTTTCGGCTGCTGGCCTTCGATTTCGACGCGAAACCGAAGACCCCCGACGACGCCGACCGGGCTCGGGCAGCGGCGGATCGTGACGCCCTCGACATGGCAGCACTGCTGATCATGTGCGGCATTGAGCACGTGGTGTGCGAATCCGGCCCAGGCGGCGGCAGGCATGTGTGGTTGGCGCTCGCGGATCCTCTGCCGGTGCAGGTGACGTCCCGGCTGGCCAAGATGGTCCGCGACGACCTGGGCCTGGCCTCGCTCGACATCGCACCGCTGTGTAACGCGAGGTACGGCGTCGTCCGTCCGCCCGGTGCGCCCCACCGCCACGGCGGCCTCTCCCGCGTCATGGCCGGCGATCTCGCGGTCCTGGCCACGCCGTCCACCACGCGTGCGCAGATCGATCAGCTCCTTGCCATCGCCGCCACGACCGCCGACACGGCAGAGCCGGCCGCCACGATGGACCGGAGCACCACCGCGGCCGCTTCACGCCCGGGTGGACCGCTGCTGCTCGCCACCGACCCCGAAGGCGCCCCACACCTGGCCGGCGCCCGGCGGGCGTTGTCCGCCCGCGCCCGCAACCTTGCGCACTCCCCACTCGATCCGGGTGAGGATGCCAGCCGCCGCATGGTCACGGTGCTATGCGCGGCCGCTGCAGCGCGCTGGCACCGAGAGGATGTCGCCGCCGATCTTGCGCGGCTGCCTGGTCTTGAGCACCTGCGTACGATCCGCGGCGCCGACGGCAACCGCGAACCCCGGCCCGACCGGGGCGCGCACAGCCCGACCGCGATCCTTGCCCGCTTCTGGTCGCGTGCCGTTGCGCACGTCGCCACCACCGCAGCCGATGGCCACGACGACGCCGATCCCGATCCGGAGTTCGCCGCCCGGCTTGGCGACGTCGATGCGGCCATCGACCATCTGCAGACCCGCGCTGACGTGTCAGTGGGGCGATGGGACCGAAAGGGGGGGCCCTCGGACCGCCTGGTCCTCGACGAGCTGTGCACCATCGCCGGCGCCGCGGTCCGCCTGGTTGTCGCCGCCGACATTCGCACCCTCGGCGACGAGTGCGGGATATCCCGCGAGAGCGCACGCCGCGCACTGCACCGCCTCGCCGCCGACGGCTGGATCCGCCTGCATGAATACGCCGACGGCCCCCACGCAGCGGTGTGGGCACTACAGCCGTACGGCGACTCTGCGGTTCGGCAGCCGCCAACCGCACTGGCGGCGAACACCGGAAAAAATGCTGCCGGTGAATCTGTCCACAGAGAGCCGGACTTACCCGTGTCACTCGTGGATACACGCCCCGCTGCCCCCCGCCCCCACACCCGGCTGCAAGCCCGACTGGGGCTCGCGAGGCACGATTGCTTCGATGAAGTGCACCCCGAGGGCTTGGGAACGGCGGCGGCGCTGATCTACGCCCGTCTACCGGCGAGTAGGACGTCGCGGACCAAGCTGCGCTTCTCCTGGGCTGATCCGGCGATGGTGGACGCGATGGTGGAGACGCTGCATGCGGCCGGCCTGATCACCGTCACCGCTGCCGGGATCGAACGCACAGACCCGGCAGCCCGCGACGCCTACGCACAAGTCACCGGCACGGCCGGGATCCTCGACTTCCGCGCCGAGCAGTACCGGCTCGAACGAGAGGTGTGGAAATGGTGGCTCGACGAACTCACGCATATGAGTACGCCAGGACCACGCGACCGCAAAGACCGCCGTCGGCAACCCGGACAGCTGGCGATCGAAGACATCGCAGTTCCGAGCTGGATCGATCGTCCGCCCTATCCGCGGGGTACCAGTGGCCGCGCGGACCATCGTGCGGCGCGTCGCACTGTCGAGATTGACTCCGCGTTGATGACCGCTGCCTGAGCAGCCGCCGTCGGCGGGTTTACCTCAGCAGGTGCGCGAGTCGTGGATCCTTGACCCACGACTCGCCGAGGATGCTGGGCGCTGACCATGCGACGATCCCAACGGCAGCCGGGCCCTGTAGCTGGACGGGCGCGGCACCGTCGTTGTAGCCGAGGACCATTGACCACTCCCCCAGGCTCGGGTGGAATTCGGTGGCTTCGGCGAGCCAGAAGGACAACCAACCGCGCCCTTCTACGTCGCAAAGGATACGGCGATCGGTGACGATGACAGGTGATACCTGCTGTTCACGCCACCGCAGCTGTGCCGCGTCGGCGGCGGCCGCACGGGCGCGTGAACGAGCAATCGCGGAACCGACGAGCGCTCCCACCATCATTGATGTGTTGCCGACGAGGATGGCTCCAGGAGTAGACCATGACCCGTCGCCGACGGCGTACAGGCGGGAGTACCCGACATGGCTTTGCAGACGAATCTGCTCCCCGGGTCGCAATACCGGTCCGAATACGTTCGGACCGGGTGGCACCGGCACGCCTGCAGCTAGGAGCCGGGCGACACGGCGGGCGTATGCCCACCAG
>CAJCHX010000177.1 GCA_903970215.1 Acidobacteriaceae bacterium | reverse complement strand
GGCGCCGCCGAGCGACTCCGGGACACTGGGCCCAGTGGTGCAGCCCGGCGGGCTGACCGTCAACATCGGGTACGGCGCCAGCTTCTTCGAACGCGCGCACGCCGATCGCAAGCCCAAGGGACTCAAGCTCATGCGCCGGTTCCCGGACGACCGGTTACAGCGCGACAAGTGCCACGGCGACCTGCTGCTCGAGATCCGCGCCGACGAGCAGGACGTGGTGGTGCACGCGCTCCGGGACCTGACCCGGGCCGGACGGGGCGCGATGGCTGTGCGTTGGCGGCAGGACGGCTCGATCTCGCCACCGCGACCAGACGGCGCGCCGCGCAACCACTTCGGGTTCAAGGATGGAACCTCGAATCCCAGCGGCGCCGACTTCGACCGGTTGGTGTGGATCGATGACCCCACGCAGCCGTGGACGCGCGGCGGCACCTTCATCGTGGTCCGGCTCATCCGGATGCTCACCGAGTTCTGGGACCGAGTCTCGATCTCGGAGCAGGAGAACATGTTCGGTCGCGTGCGCACCACCGGTGCACCGCTCGACGGCGATCTCGAGACCGATGTTCCGCAATACGCGAACGATCCGACCGGCGACGTGATCCCGCTGACCGCGCACATGCGCCTCGCCAATCCGCGCACGGCACAGACCGACGGTTCACGAATCTTCCGCCGCGCCTACAACTACGTCGGCGGGATGGACGACAACGGCAACCTCGACCTCGGCCTCGTCTTCACCTGCCTGCAGCGGGATATCACCGCGCAGTTCGAGGCGACCCAGGAGCGCCTCGACGGCGAGCCGCTGGTCGATTACATCAGCCCCTACGGAGGCGGCTACTTCTACCTTCCGCCTCGCGACGCGGGAACGGACAGCTCGACGACTGGAGGAATACTGTGACCGGAACAGCTCGAGACACGCGGAGGCCCCGCCGCGTCGGTGACCACGCGCGGCGGCTCGGCTCCGTCGCGGGCGCCGCTGCCCTGACACTGGGGCTGGGGCTGGGAATGATGGGTGCGCCCGCTGCGCTCGCCGCCACCGACGCCGCGACGCCGATCAAGCACCTGGTGGTGCTGTTCGACGAGAACGTCTCGTTCGACCACTACTTCGGCACGTACCCCGAAGCCGCCAACATCCCGGGCGAGACCCTGCAGGGCTCGGGAGTCGCGGCCCCGGCGTTCCACGCGGCCGCGGGCACCCCCACCGACATCGACTCGTTCACCCACGCGGGCCTCGCCGGCGACCGGAACCCCAACCTGTACAAGCCGTTCCGGTTCACTCCAGGTCAAGCCGTCACCTGCGACCAGGACCACAACTACGACGCCGAGCAGGCCGCCGCGGATGGTGGCGCGATGGACAAGTCCATCCAGTTCACCACCAAGGACAAGTGCGCATCGTCGGGGCCCGACATGTACGAGCACCCCGGCTCCGTGATGGGCTACTACGACGGCAACACCGTGACCGCGATGTGGAACTACGCGCAGCACTACACGTTGAGTGACAACTACTGGACCACCGATTTCGGGCCGTCGACCCCCGGTGCGCTGGACCTGGTCTCCGGCAACACCCACGGTGTCGAATCGTTCGACCCGAAGACCGGCAAGAAGACCGACAAGCCCGACCCGTACGCGGTGGGCGCCCCGGACGCCGACGGGGTCGGCACGGACTACAACGACCCGGACCCGGCCTACGACGATTGCTCGAACAGCAATCACACCGCCACAGATGCCGTCGCAGGGATGCGCGGCAAGAACATCGGCGACCTGCTGACGGCGCAGGACGTGAGCTGGGGCTGGTTCCAGGGCGGATTCCGGCCCAGTACGCCGGCCTCGGGATCGTCTGTCGCGCAGTGCAATACGACGCACCAGAACGTGGCGGGGAACGCGGTGATCGACTACA
>CAJCHX010000176.1 GCA_903970215.1 Acidobacteriaceae bacterium | reverse complement strand
ACGTCGCGCATCGTGAGGCGACCACCGGAATCGGTAACGTAGACGCAGTGCGCGCCGTAGGACTCGAGCAACTTCGCCTGGGCGGCAAGTTCGGCCGGAGGGGCCATGTGCGACAGCATGAGGAAGCCCGCCACGTCCATGCCGAGCTCGCGGGCCCGGCCGATGTGCTGGGCGGCGATGTCACCCTCGGTGCAGTGGGTGGCGACCCGAACGGAGCGGACGCCCAGGGCGTACGCCCGGTCGAGATGCTCGGTCGTGGCGATTCCGGGGAGCAGCAGGGTCGTGAGACGGGCGTGGGTCAGCGCCTCGGCGGCCGCCGAGATCCACTCGTCGTCCGTGTGCCGGCCGAATCCGTAGTTGAACGAGGATCCTCCGAGGCCGTCTCCGTGGGCGACCTCGATCGCATCGACACCGGCGGCGTCGAGCGCCCTGCAGATGGCCTGGAGATCCTCCACCCGGTACTGGTGGCGGACGGCGTGCATCCCGTCGCGCAACGTCACGTCTTGGAGGTAGAGGTCGTGGCGTGGCTCAACGTCGGAGGGGTACGTCACGCCGCCACCTCGTGGCGAACCTCTGCCAGCCGCTCCCCCGTCCGCAACGCCGCCGAGGTCATGATGTCGAGGTTGCCGGCATAGGCCGGCAGATAGTGAGCGGCTCCCTCGACCTCGAGGAAGACGCTGACTTTGAGGCCCCTGCCGTTCCACCCGAGGTCCGGGGCCACCAGAGGGTCCCGGTCCGAGTAGCGCTCGAACTGCACTGCTTGCTTGAGCCGGTAGCCGCGGACGTAGCCCTGCACCCGGGCGACCATCGACTCGATGGCGTCGGTGACCTCCCGTGTGTCGCCGTCCTCTATGAGGCAGTAGACCGTGTCCCGCATGAGGAGCGGAGGCTCGGCCGGGTTGAGAATGATGATCGCCTTGCCCATCGCCGCCCCCCCGACCTGCTCGATGCCGTGCGCGGTGGTGACGGTGAATTCGTCGATGTTGGCGCGCGTGCCCGGACCGGCCGAGAGTGACGCAATGGACGCGACGATCTCGCCGTAGGCGACAGGGGCAACGGACGACACCGCCGCCACGATGGGTATCGTCGCTTGTCCACCGCACGTGACCATGTTGACGTTCGGAGCCTCGAGGTGCTGTTCCAGGTTGACCACCGGCACGACCAGTGGACCGATGGCGGCCGGCGTCAGGTCGACGAGTTGCTTGGCGAACGGAGCAAGTTTCTCGGCGTTGGCCATGTGGGCCTGGGCCGATGTGGCGTCGAAGACGATGCCGATGTCGGCGAACCCCGGCATGGCCAGGAGACCGTCCACCCCTTCCGCCGTCGTGGGGATACCGAGGCGTGCTGCCCTGGCCAGGCCGTCGGAGGCCGGGTCGACTCCGACCATGGCGCCCATCTCGAGCACCGATGAGGTCCGGAGGACCTTGATCATCAGATCGGTGCCGATGTTGCCCGGCCCGATGATGGCCACCTTCGTCTTGCTGGTCATGCGGCTTCTCCTTCGAACGTGGCGCGCACCGACCCGAGTCCGGTGAGAACCGCCTCATAGCATCCCGCACCCGTGACGGCCACCATAGGCCCGAGGGCCCCAGAGAGCACCACGTGGCCGGCTTCAAGGGGTTGGCCCATCGCCGCCAGCGTGTTCGCGAGCCAGACCACGGCGTTGACCGGGTGACCCAGGCAGGCCGCCCCCGAGCCCTCTGATACGACTTCTCCACCCCGTGTCATCACCATCTGCACCTCGCGCAGGTCGATGGCCGAGAGCTTCGTGGGCTTCGGCCCGACGACGTAGACCCCGGCGGAAGCCCTGTCGGCGATCGTGTCGACGATGGTGATGTCCCAGTCGTCGATCCGCGAGTCGGCCACCTCGATGACCGGCATGACGAAACCGGTCGCCCGGATGATGTCGACGGCCGTCACCGGGCCGTCGTGCAGATCGCGTTCGAGGACGAAGGCGACCTCGGCCTCGACCTTCGGTTGCAGCAGGCCTCCGAGCGGTACCGGTTCGTCGTCGCCGTACGACCCGTCGGCCAGGAGTGCGCCGAAGTCGGGCTGGTCCACGCCGAGTTGCCGCTGGACGGCGGGCGACGTCAGACCGACCTTCCAACCGACCAGACGGCCGCCGCCATGAACGTCACGCGCGACGTTGATCTGCTGCACGGCGTAGGCGTCTTCGATCGAGTCGACCGCCAGCACGTCGCGTACCGGCGCACACGGTCGCTTCGAACTCGACGCCTCCCACAGCCGGTCCGCCGCCTCGACGACGGCCGACCGGGCTAGGCCTCCGGGCGAGCTGCGCTCCTCGAAGGTCGCGACAGGGGCCGTCACCCGCTCAGTCCCGGCTGCCGACATCGACGAACACGTGACCGTCCTCCGTCTTCACGGCATAGGTCCGGACGTCGACTGTCGCCGGCAGGGACAGCGCCTCACCTGTCCTGAGGTCGAACTTGGCGTAGTGCAGGGCACACTCCACCGCAGCACCCTCGATGTATCCGTCCGCCAACGAGAACGTCTCGTGGGTACAGGTGTCGTCGATGGCGTAGAACGTGCCGTCGACGTTGAAGACGGCGATGGGAGGTTGCACGTCCAGGGTTGTCGCCTCGCCGGGACTCAGCTCGGCGATCGGGCAGACCTTTCTCCATGTCACGCTCGTGCGTGCAGTGTCCACGTGGCACTTCCTTCTACGTGTTGGCGACGAAATCGCCGACGAGGCGGTTGAACTCGGCGGCATGCTCGAGCTGCACCCAGTGACCGCACCTGTTGATCAGGACCAACCGCGAGTTCGACATGACGGCCACCAGCGTGAGGCTGCCCTCGAAATGGCAGGTCCTGTCGTCGCGACCATGGATGAAGAGGGCCGGCACGTCCAACTTGCCCAGGGCCGCCAGCGTCGCCCCGGGGACGGTCATCGGGGGCCCCGCCCGCATGAGCTCCAACCAGTTCTGATTGTGCTCGGGGTACTGCTGCGCCACCCGCAGGCGCTCGGCGACCATCTCGTCGGAGGCGAAGCCCTGATCGAAGCACATCACCTGGACGAGTCGCTTCATGGTCTGGTGCGACGGCTCCGCGTAGGCCTCGACGAGGGCGCGGATCCCCTCCGGAATGCCGGCCGGGGTGAGGATGTTGACGCCGCCCGGATTGCCCAGGCCCATGGTCACCAGGTGCGAGACCCGGTCGGGGTACTGCGCCGTGAAGTACACGGAGCTGGCACCCCCCATCGAGTTGCCGACGAAGGCGGCCTTCTCGATGCCCAGGACGTCGATGAGCTGGAGCAGGGCCTCAACCGGGTCGCGGCCTGTCGCCACACTCTGCGGGCTGGAATCACCCCACCCGGGCATGGTCACGGCGATACAGCGGAACTTCTCCGACAGGACGGGGAGGTTCGGGGCGAAGTTGGCCCAGCCGGTGGCGCCGGGACCGCCACCGTGGATCAGCAGCA
>CAJCHX010000175.1 GCA_903970215.1 Acidobacteriaceae bacterium | reverse complement strand
GGCCAAAGCCGCCTCGCTCAACGGTTCTTCGCAACATCAGCAATGGTTCCGCCTCGGCCCGCCGGAAGAGGTGCACGACGACGTCACGTGGAACCCGAGACCCGGCCATTTCCGGGCATCCTCGCAGAGCTTCGACGATCTCAACGCATGTCGTCAGATCAGATCCCGCGCGCACCTGCAGCCGTCGCCGCAGAGGTGAGCCGAGGAACGGCGCTCCGCAGCGAGCAGGGCGCCAGGCGGCGCGTCGCTATCGCAGCCTCAGAGAGCTGCTTGATGCCAGCAGCGGCGGACGGCGCGGATACTTCGTGCAGTGGATCCTCAGCCCGTCTGGAGCCCGTTGGGCGTACTTGAGCTGTCGCGGGTTCTCTGGGAGGTTCCGGTCCGATGGTGGCTATCGGGCGGTTGGGCCATTGATGAGTTTGTCGCGAGGGGTCAGGCAACGCGCGACCACGGCGACATTGACATCTCGGTCCCAAGACGGGACTGGCCGGCGGTCTGGCGTGGTCTGAGTGAGCGCTTTGAGATGCGCGTCGCGAAGGCGGGGCGTCTTGATCGATGCGCCACAGAGCGGATCGAATCGGGCGTCTGGAACATCTGGGCACGCGACCAGACGGGAGGGCCGTGGCGGATGCAGATCAACCTCGAAGAAACAGATGGAGATCGATGGATCTATCGCCGCGACCCGCGGATCTCCCGTCCGCTTCGGGAGGTCCGGTTGCGGTCAGAGCGAATCTGGTACGGCGCACCGGCGGTGCAGTTGCTCTGGAAAGCGAAGGCGCCTTCGGCGAAGGATGAGCACGACTGGACGGTCGCCGTCTCCAAGCTGTCCCCCGACGAGCGTGTCTGGCTCGGTCGCGCGATCACCTTGGCGCATCCTCAATCGACCTGGGCGACCAGGTTGGCTCAAGAATGACCTTCGTCGCCAAAACGGCTTCTGCTCGATCTCTGAGGCGGACGAGCAGGGTCGGTGGCACGGCGATCGTCCGCGCCTGTTTGTTCCCAAATCCGTAGGCTTGCGCCATGGTGAAAGCGGACCGCGGCGAGCCGACGCGGGTCGCGGTCATCGCCTCGGGGGCGGGAACGACGTTCGCCGCTCTGGCAGACGCACTCGACGCCCCGCCCGGCCCGGCGAGAGTCGTGCTGCTGATCGTCAGCCGCGCTACGGCCGGTGCACGAGCGCTCGCCGAGATCCGCTCGATCGAATGCGTCGTCCTGGACCAGAGGGAGCTGGGACTGGACCGTGCCGACGAGCAGATGGCGGAAGTGCTGCGTACCCGCGCGATCGATCTGGTCGTCCTCGCCGGCTACCTGCGCAAGGTCGGTCCACGCACGCTGGGCCAGTTCAAAGGGTCGATCCTCAACACGCACCCAGCACCTCTACCGCGCTTCGGCGGCAAGGGCATGTACGGGGACAACGTCCACCGTGCCGTGCTCGAGGCCGGCGTGGCCCAATCGGCAGCGACCGTTCATCTCGTCGATGCCGACTACGACACGGGAGAGATTCTCGCCCAAGAATCAGTCCCGGTCCTTGACGGCGATGACATCACAACGCTCCGAGCGCGCGTGCAACACACGGAACAGGCATTGCTGGTGAGAACCGTCCTGAGCCTCACATACCGCTCAACGCCAGACCGGCAAACGCCACAGCGATCGCGGCCTAGTTTCTGACGCCGGCATTCTCGCCTCTGCGAATGTAGGTGCGCCGGTGAGTCGTCTCCGTGTGCGCGGCGGGCTGGCACCCTGTGTCGATCACCTCCGATCCACCAATCGGCTCTATCGCACGCGTTGACCGTGTGCTGGCGGACGTCTTTCGGCGAGGCGTGGTGACGGCTGACTCAGACGGAAGTGTTCATCAAGTCTTCCCGGTTGGGATCAGCGCCGGCGAGGGGGCTGGCCTGCGACGGTGGATTGAGCTCGAGCGTCCGCGCCGAACGTTGGAGATCGGGCTCGGTTACGGGCTTTCGGCGCTGTCGATCTGTCGGGGTCTGGTCGCGGGCGGGAGATCGGACGTGCGGCATACCGCGATCGATCCGTTTCAGACGAGCCGCTTCGCCGACGTCGGACTGCAGCTGCTCAAAGCCGCCGGCGTTGAGCAGCTCGTGGTGCACCACGCCGAGCTCTCTGAGCTGCGACTGCCCGCGATGGTCGGTCGTGCCGATCGATTTGACTTTGCGTTCGTGGATGGCAGCCACCGCTTCGACGCGGTTTTTGTCGACCTGTTCTATCTCTCGCGACTCCTGGTCCCTGGCGCCGTCGTGGTCCTTGACGATTTGCAACTCCCGTCCGTCGCCCGTGCCGCCGCCTTCTACGTCAACAACCTCGAATGGACGATCGAGGAGTGCAGCACTAGTCCTGAGCATCACTGGATCGCGCTCCGCACCAGCTCCGTCCCTGACGAGCGGCCGTTCGGTCATTTCGTCGACTTCTAGAACGCCAGAGGGCCCCCACCAGTAGGCGCTCGCCGCCTCACACGAGACAGGCCACCAGCGGTCCCGCGTTGCGCGGCGGATGCAGGTAGGCAAACTCGGCGAACCGCGTGTGCCGATAGATGATCTCGGGACCGCAGCCGATGGCAGGCTGTACGCAGTTCTTCGTCTGCCCGCCGGTTAGCGTGGACGGGATTTCGCGGCGCGGAGCATCAAGAAATTCGGAAGCCGCCGCCACCTTTGCTTCGTGGGATCCCGCTCGACTTCGGCGATCGACGCGGTGGGCTCGCGCAGCGCCTCGATCACCAGGCCAGCATCTTCAAGGGCGTACGCGTATTCCTCAAGCGAGTAGCGCAGGCTGTCAAAGGTCATCCGCAGTCCGTCGCGCTCCACTGGTGCTTTGGCGTAGGGCGGCACCCGATCCTCAAGGTAGGAGCCGGTGATCACAAAGGGGGCGTCGGCGGCTCGCTCTGCGAACTGACCGGCGTCTGCAACCGG
>CAJCHX010000174.1 GCA_903970215.1 Acidobacteriaceae bacterium | reverse complement strand
TGACGCGAATCAGCGGTGGTCCGGGAATCGAGGTGCGAACGTGCGATACCGCTGATTCGACGGACCGGCGGGTGTATTCAGTGCGCCAGCAACGGGGCCAGCACGTCTCGCAGCGCGTAGTCGTTCTTGGCCCAGGCCTGCACCACGGATCCGTCGGTCAAGGCAAGCCCCACGGCGTAGCGACGCCGCGGGATACCGTGCAGCTTCCCCATGGTCGGGGCTGTGGTCCACGGCGGGGCCTCGGGGTCGGGTTCCCCACGCTTGCGACGGACGTCGTCGGGCACGTAGCCGGGCAGGATCTCGGCGATCCGCGCCAGCGGCACCGACTCGACGCCACAGCGCAGGGCCTCTCGGGTCAGGGCGACACTGACGTGCGTCCGGCCGCCCAGCAGCTGAACACCCAGCAGCAGCTCGGCGAGCACGGCGACCACCGGCCAGGCGAGCCAGTGCACGGTGCCGCCGATGGCCGCTTCGGTGCCGAGCGCCGCCAACGCGACCAGAGGTGGCAGCGCAAGCCACCGGAGCGACACCCCGTCCTCCTGATAGAGGACATCCGCGTCGGTCATGGGCGTGGCCTCCTCGGTTGCAGGAACACCGTCGACTCCTTGGTGTGCATCATCGCGAGCGCACCGATCGCGGCCACGCCGGCGAGGATCGCCGGCACCGCCAAGTACGGGTCGTGCGACGACACCACCGTGATCGCACCCTGCGCCAGCGCGAACGCGCCGCCGAGGTCCAACACCGTCCGCGCCCACGCGTGACCGCGCCACAGCAGGAGGATCAACACGACACCCACCACGACCATCGCTGCGACCAGGCCCAGCGCGATCACCAGGGTGAACGTGCGGAACTGGTCGAAGTCCAGAGAGAAGGTCTGGTTCTTGCTCCGCGCCTGCCCCTGGAACTGCGCGAAGGCGTCGCGCAGCTTGCTGTCGCCGGAGCCGAGCCAGGTGGCATAGCCGTTGGAC
Source organism: Acidobacteriaceae bacterium (assembly GCA_903970215.1). Classification (GTDB taxonomy): domain Bacteria; phylum Actinomycetota; class Actinomycetes; order Mycobacteriales; family Mycobacteriaceae; genus Tsukamurella. The sequence continues at coordinate 720 of CAJCHX010000174.1, read as the reverse complement.
AGCGCCATCGCGAGCATCACGAACACCCAGAGCTGCACCGAGAGCACGAGATCCGCGGGACGTGGGCCGCGGGGCGACGGGGGCGCGGGGTGAGGCGGGCCCGGCTGCCCCACGGGCTGGTGGGGCGGGGAGGCGGGCGGCACGGGTGGCGTCACGCGTTACACCTTCTCAGGAGAACCGATGAGCGAATTCGGTGGCCCAGTAGGTGAGCACGATGTCGGCGCCCGCGCGACGGATCGCGGTGATCGACTCGACGATCGCGGCGTCGCGGTCGATCCACCCGTTCTGCGCCGCAGCCGTGATCATCGCGTACTCCCCCGAGATCTGATACGCGGCCACCGGCACGGGCGACGCTGCCGCCACATCGGCCAACACGTCGAGATAACTCATCGCGGGTTTGACCATGACCAGGTCGGCCCCCTCGGCCAGATCGAGTTCCAGTTCTCGCAGCGCCTCCCGACGGTTCGCCGGGTCCTGCTGATACGTCCTCCGGTCCCCCTGGAGGGACGAGCCGACGGCCTCCCGGAACGGCCCGTAGAACGCCGATGAGTACTTCGCGGTGTAGGCGAGGACGGCCACGTCGCAGCGCCCGGCATCGTCGAGCGCCGACCGGATGGCGGCGATCTGGCCATCCATCATCCCGGATGGTCCGAGCATGTGCGCTCCGGCCTCGGCCTGCGCGAGCGCCATCGCCCGGTAGCGGTCGAGCGTCGCGTCGTT
>CAJCHX010000173.1 GCA_903970215.1 Acidobacteriaceae bacterium | reverse complement strand
ACGTCACCGACGTCCCCGCCGGCACCCAGATCACGGCGGCGGACCTGAAGGTCCCGGCCGGCGTCACCGTCACCGCCGACCCGGAGACGCTGATCGTCAACGTCATCGAGGCGCCGACCGACTCCAGCGACGCCGAGGACGCGGCCACCGCCGCTGCCGAAGCCGCCGAGTAGGCAACCCCGTACAACCGACGTAGATCCGAGAGTAGGCGACCGCGTGTCCGACCAATCCTCACCGGCGGTCGGTCCGATGATCATCGTCGGGCTGGGCAATCCGGGCGAGAAGTATGCGGCCACGCGGCACAACATCGGATTCGACGTCGCCGACGAGCTCGCCCGCCGCGCGCACGTCACGTTCTCCCGGCACAAGAAGTCGGGGGCCGACGTGGCGACCGCGCGGCTGGCGGGCCGCACCGTGTACCTCGCCAAGCCGCAGTCGTATATGAACCTGTCCGGGCAGCCGACGGCCGCTCTGGCCCGGTTCTTCTCCGTGGCGCCCACCGACGTGATCGCGGTGCACGACGAATTGGATATACCGTTCGGAGCGGTCCGGCTCAAGCGCGGTGGCGGCGAGGGCGGTCACAACGGGCTGCGGTCTCTGACCCAGCACCTCGGCACCAAGGACTACCTGCGGGTGCGGGCCGGGATCGGCCGTCCGCCCGGCCGGCAGGACGCGGCCGACTACGTCCTCAAAGCGTTCTCGGCGGCCGAACGAAAAGAAGTACCCCTGCTGGTCACCAATGCTGCTGATGCGGTCGAACTGCTGGTCAGTGGCGACCTCGAGGCCGCGCAGAACACCGTGCACGCGTGGTGATCCCGTTCGGCCGGCTCACCCGCGACGACGTCGACAAGCGTGTGGAACGAACCGGCGACAACGGTGCCTACCAGCGCAGACGGTAAGATGGATCCTCGTGAGTTCAACCATCGCCGGCGAAGTCGCCCGGCGCCGCACCTTCGCAATCATCTCGCACCCGGACGCCGGCAAGTCGACGATGACCGAGGCGCTCGCCCTGCACGCACGGGTGATCAACGAGGCCGGCGCCATCCACGGCAAGGCGGGTCGCAAGAGCACCGTCTCCGACTGGATGGAGATGGAGAAGGCGCGCGGCATCTCGGTCAGTTCCACTGCGCTGCAGTTCACCTACACGGGTAGCGCCGGGGATCCGGAGAACCCGTCGGTGATCAATCTGGTCGACACCCCCGGCCACGCCGACTTCTCCGAGGACACCTACCGCGTCCTCACCGCGGTCGACGCGGCCGTGATGCTGATCGACGCCGCCAAGGGTCTGGAACCGCAGACGCTCAAGCTGTTCCAGGTGTGCCGGCACCGCGGCATCCCGGTGATCACGGTGATCAACAAGTGGGACAGGCCGGGCCGCACCCCGCTCGAGTTGCTCGATGAGATCAGCGAGCGCATCGGTCTCATCCCGACGCCGCTGTTCTGGCCCGTCGGGATCGCTGGCGACTTCCGCGGCCTGCGCGACGCCCGGACGGGCGAGTACGTGAAGTTCACGCGCACCGCGGGCGGCGCCAAGATCGCACCCGAGGACCATATGAGCTCCGAGTCCGCCGCCCAGCAGGAGGGCGATGTCTGGGCTGAGGCGGTCGAGGAGAGCGACCTGATGGCCGAGATGGGGCAGGTGCACGACGAGGAGGCGTTCCTCGCCGGGCAGACCTCGCCCGTCATCTTCGCATCGGCGATCCTGAACTTCGGTGTGCGCCAACTGCTCGAGGCCCTCGTCGAGCTGGCCCCGCCTCCGCATGAGCGAGCCGGGATCGACGCCACCGAGCGCGAGGTGACGGATCCCTTCAGCGCCGTGGTGTTCAAGGTGCAGGCGGGCATGGACTCCGCGCACCGCGACCGCCTCGCGTTCATGCGCATCGTGTCGGGCGAGTTCGAGCGCGGCATGGTGGTGACCCACGCGCAGACCGGCAGGCCGTTCGCCACCAAGTACGCGATGACGGTGGTCGGCCGCGATCGCGAGACGGTGGACACGGCCTACCCCGGCGATGTGGTGGGCCTGGTGAACGCCACGGCGCTCGCGCCCGGCGACACGCTGTACACGGACAAGAAGGTCCAGTTCCCACCCATTCCCTCGTTCGCGCCAGAGCACTTCGCCGTGGTCCGCGCGGACAGCGCGGGCAAGTACAAGCAGTTCCGCAAGGGCATCGAGCAGTTGGGCACAGAGGGCGTCGTTCAACTGCTGCGCAACGACATCCGTGGTGACGCCTCCCCCGTGATGGCCGCGGTCGGGCCGATGCAGTTCGAGGTCGTGGCGGCCCGTATGAAGACGGAGTTCAACGTGGACGTGCAGCAGGACCCGCTGCCGTACACCATCGCGCGCCGGACCGACGCGGCGAGCGCCGACGAGTTGAACCGGCAGCGCGGCGTCGAGGTCTTCGAGCGCACCGACGGCGCGCTGCTGGCCCTGTTCTCGGACAAGTGGCGGCTGCAGTACATCGAGAAGGAACTGCCGGATCTCACGCTCGAGCCGTTGGTGGCCGCCGCCGATTAGCCCACGGGGCCCGCACGGCGACCATCCGCGAGGCGACGTAGCAGCGCGTCCTCGATTTCCGGACCGGTCCGGGAGCGCACGCCTCGTCGACGACACGCGAGCTGTGTACTCCCCCACAGCACATCCGCACCAGCACCAGCGAGGCGTAACTTGAGCGCATGACAACGCACAACGAGACGGTCGATGTGGCCCTGATCGGCGGCGGGATCATGAGCGCGACGCTCGGCGCATTTCTGCGCAACCTCGAGCCGGAGTGGTCGATCCGCGTATACGAGCGCCTGCCCGAGGTGGCGATCGAATCGTCCGACGCCTGGAACAACGCCGGCACCGGCCACTCCGCGCTGTGCGAGCTCAACTACACGCCTGCGGGCCCGGACGGCTCGATCGACATCACCAAAGCGGTGGGTATCAACGAACAGTTCCAGCAGAGCCGCCAATTCTGGCGATATCTCCTCGAAGCAGGCCAGCTACACGACAGCTCGTTCATCAACCAGTGCCCCCACATGACGCTGGTGCGCGGCAGCGACGACGTCGACTATCTCCGCCGGCGGGTCGACGCACTGCACACATCGCCGCTGTTCCAGTCCATGGAGTACGCAACGGACCGAGACCGGATCAGCGAGTGGGCCCCCCTGATCGTCGAGGGTCGCCCCGCGTCGGACACGATCGCCGCGAGCTTCGACGCGACCGGCACAGATGTCGACTTCGGATCGCTGACCCGGCAGTTGCTCGCCCACCACGAGGACATCGCCGTCAACCGTGAGGTCGTGGGCATCGAGCCCGCCGACTCCGCCTGGCGGCTGAGCGTGCGCAACACCTTCACGCACGCCACTACGAAAGTGCGGGCGCGGTTCGTCTTCGTCGGCGCCGGAGGCCGCGCACTGGAGCTGCTACAGACCGCGAATGCTCCTGAGATCCGCGGCTATTCGCTTCTGCCCATCGCCGGGCACTTCCTCCGCAGCACGGCTCCGGAAGTAGTGGACCGGCATCATGCCAAGGTCTACGGGAAGGCTCCGATCGGAGCTCCCCCGATGTCGATGCCGCATCTCGACGCGCGGATCATCGGGGACACGAAAGCGGTGTTGTTCGGCCCATACGCCGGCGCCAACCCCAAGTTCCTCAAGAACGGCTCGGTGTTCGACATGCCGCGAACTCTGCGGCCCGCCAACGTGCTGCCGTTCGCCCGCATGGGCCTGGCGAATCTCAACCTACTGGGCCTGCTCGTCGGCGACCTCACCTCGACCCCCGCTCAGAAGCTCAAGCAGCTCAAGGAGTTCGCGCCCACGGTCGGTGACGACCACTGGGAGATGTACGCCGCGGGGCAGCGCGCACAGATCGTCAAGCCGGACCGGAAACGAGGCGGCGTCCTGCAGTTCGGCACCGAGGTGATCTCGTCCAGCGGCGGCTCGCTCGCGGGCGTGCTGGGCGCGTCTCCGGGAGCGTCGACGGCTGTCCCGATCGCGCTCTCCGTGCTGCAGCAGAGCTTCCCGCGGAAGTTCTCCGGGAGCTGGGCCGAGGCGCTGCGCACCATGGTTCCCACGCTCGGGGTCGCCTTGAACGACGAGCCCGAGCTCGCGGCCGCGACGATGGCCGGCACCGCGAAGGCACTCGGCATCGAGCCGTAGCAGGACGACCTGTCCGGCGGCTCCTCAGCCGCCGACGATCTCGGCGACGGTCCGGGGGTCCACGTCGGCGAGGGTTGCCGGGTCGAACGCGGGGTTACGGTCCTTGTCGACGAGGACCGCACGCACCCCCTCCGCGAAGTCGGTGCGCCGGACCATCCGGGCGCCCACCACCGCCTCCTCGGCGAGGCACTGCGGCAGCGTCCGTTCGACCGCTTTCGCGAGCAGTGCATAGGTCACGAACACCGACGTGGGACAGGCCGCCGACAACTGTTCGCGGGCCGTCGCGGCCCAGGCGCCCGAAGCACTTTCGAGAGCAGCGAGAATCTCGGAGGCCGAAGACCCGCCGAACACCGCGGCGATGTCGTCCAGCGGCAGCGTGGGCTCGGGGACTTCGGACTCGACCCCGGCCAGTGCCTCCTCGAGCGAACGTCCCTGTAACAAAGACTCTTTCAGGTCGCCGATCCGCTCACTCGGACAGAAGTGGGTACCGAGCCCGACGGCCAGTGCGTCGCTCGCGCCGAGACGGGCTCCCGTCATACCCATCAGCCGACCCACATGGTGCGGCAGCCGGGCGAGGAAGTACGTGGCACCGACATCGGGCACGAAGCCGATCGCCGTCTCGGGCATGGCGAACAGCGCCTTCTCGGACACGACGCGATGGCTGCCGTGTACCGACACCCCCAACCCGCCGCCCATGTTCACACCGTCGATCAGCGAGATCACGGGCTTGGGGAACTCGGCCAGATCCAGGTTCATCTCGTACTCGTCCTGGAAGAAGCGAGTGAAATCCGCACCGGCCGTGACCTGTTCACGGATGGCGCGGATGTCGCCGCCGGCACAGAACGCCTTGGGCGACGCGGAGGTGATCAACACCCGCTTCACCGCGGCGTCCTTCGCCCACGCCTCGAGTGCCGCCGCGATCGCAAGCACCATGGGGGTCGTCAGCGCATTGAGTGCCTTCGGCCGGTCCAGCTCGATATGGCCGGTCCCGCCGGTCACCGTCGTGACGATATCTCCCACTGCGTCAACGTCTCCCACTGCCTCAACGTCTCCCACTGTCTCAACCCCATTCCTCGGCGAGCTCGAACCACCGGACCTCGGCGGCCTCCTTGTCGGCGACCACCTCTTTGAGACGGCCGTCCAATTCGATCAATCTGTCGGGATCGGCCGACGCCGCTACCAGCCCCTCGTGCAGCGCGGCCTCCTCCTCGCCGAACTTCGCGAGCTGGCGTTCCAATCGACTCATCTCCTTGCGAGCCAGCTGCTCCGCCTTGGCATCCCGGGGGCGGGCCGGGGCGGCGACCGCTCCGCCGGGCTCCGACGAGCCGCCGGACACCGTTGCACGTCCCGACTCGGCGATCCCCGCCGCCCTGCGGCGCAAGTACTCCTCGATCCCACCCGGCAGGTTGGTCAGCCGACCGTCGCCGAACAGCGCCCAGGTGGAGTCACAGATCCGCTCGATCAGGTAGCGGTCGTGGCTGATCACGACCAGAGTGCCGCCCCACGAATCGAGCAGGTCCTCCAACTGCTGCAGGGTGTCGATGTCCAGGTCGTTGGTGGGCTCGTCGAGCAGCAATACGTTGGGCTCGGACATCAGCACTCGGGTCAGCTGCAACCGGCGCCGCTCGCCACCGGAGAGATCGCGCACCGGAGTGCGCTGCCGCGCCGGGGTGAACCCCAACCGCTCGGCCAACTGGGCTGCCGAGATCTCCTTGTCTCCCAACTGAATCCTTCCGGCGACCTCCTCGACGGCCTGTAGCACCCGCAGGTCACCGTCGAGGTCGTCGAGTTCCTGCTCGAGCCATCCGATGTGCACCGTCTGGCCCTGCACCCGGCGGCCGGTGTCCAGTTCCTTCGCGCCCGCCAGAGCGCGCAACAGCGTCGTCTTCCCGGATCCGTTGACGCCAACCAGGCCCACGCGCTCGCCCGGGGCGAGGCGCCACGTGAGGTGATCGACCAGCGTCCGCCCGTCCGGCGCCGACAATCGCGCGTCCTCCAGTTCGATCACCACGCGACCCAACCGACGCTGCGCGAACGCCGCCAGTGCCACGCCGTCGCGGGGATCGGGGACGTCCGCGATCAGCGCCTCGGCCGCCTCCACCCGGTACCGCGGCTTCGACGTCCGGGCCGGTGCGCCGCGCCGCAGCCAGGCCAGCTCCTTGCGGGCGAGATTCCGGCGACGGTCCTCCGACGCGTCGGCCTGGCGGTCGCGCTCGGCCCGGGCGAACACCCAGTCGTTGTAGCCACCCTCGTACGAGTTGACCGCGCCGTCGACCACCTCCCAGGTGCGCGTGGCGACGGTATCGAGGAACCACCGGTCGTGCGTGACTACGACCAGTGCCGACCGACGGCGCAGCAGATGGTCGGCGAGCCACGCGACCCCCTCGACGTCGAGGTGGTTGGTGGGCTCGTCCAGGATCAGCAGGTCCAGCTCCTGCACCAGCGCTGCGGCCAGCGCCACCCGTCGGCGCTCGCCGCCGGACAGGCCGTCGACGTCCCGCCGCAGGTCCAAGCCGGTGGAAACCCCCGTCGCTCCGCTCGCCCCGGCGAATCCGGTACGGGCGGAGATCCCGATCCCCTCGAGCACGTCACGGATCCGGACATCACCGGCCCATTCGTGCTCTGCCACCCCGAGCGGGCCGAGCACCACGTCGGCGACGGTGCCGCGCGGCAACTCGCCACGCTGTGTCACCACTGCCATCCGCAGATCGGAGCCGCGGGACACTCGGCCCGAGTCGGGCTCCTCGACGCCGGACAGCAGCTCGAGCAACGTGGTCTTGCCACCGCCGTTGAGGCCCACCACCCCGATCCGTTCGCCCGCCTGTACGCCCAACGACACGGAGTCGAGCAACGGCCGAATGCCGAAGCTCTTGCTCACCGTCTCCAGATTGACCAGGTTGGTCGCCACTCGTCTCGCCTCCTTCTCGCTACGCGCGCTGATCTGTCACGTGCGCGCCCGGCACCGGCCCGTAGGCGACACGCACCGTCCGGCACACTCCGGCGCCGGCCAACTCCGAGCCGACGGCGATCGCTGCATCCGCGTCCGCGCACAGGAACGCACACGTCGGCCCGGAGCCCGAGACGATCCCCGCGAGCGCACCGGCCTCGACCCCCGCCCGCAGGGTGCGCCGTAGGCCCGGCTGCAGCGACGTGGCCGCCACCTGCAGGTCGTTGACCAACAGCGGCGCGAGCCGGCGCGGGTCTCCCGCCGCCAGCGCTGCGAGCAGATCCTCCGGGGTGCCCGCGCGCGGCGGCGAACCCGCGGCGCGCAGCCGATCCAGCTCTCGATACACCGCGGGAGTGCTCAGCCCGTCCTTCGCGAGGGCGAGTGTCCAGTGGAACTCACCGCGGGTGAGCGCGCGCACCAGCTGCTCCCCCCGCCCGGTACCCAGCGCGGTGCCCCCATGCAGGCTGAACGGCACATCGGAGCCCAGATCGGCCGCGACATCGAGCAGTTCGGCCCGA
>CAJCHX010000172.1 GCA_903970215.1 Acidobacteriaceae bacterium | reverse complement strand
CGCGCGCTCGCGGTCGTCGCGGTGACCGACGCGATCCGCTCCCGAGCCTGACCGACCGCGCGCCGCGGCGAACGCCCGGCTCATTCCAGATGCATCGCCGCAGCGGCGTGGATCGCGTCGGCCAGTCCGTCGGTCGCGCGGGTCCGCAGCCGCCACGACTGCCAGTACAACCGAACCGTCAGGTCGTCGTCGAGGCGGACCATCCGCCCACGGTCGACGTCGTCGCCGAGATGCGCGGCGGGGAGGGCACCCCAGCCGAGGCCCGACCGCACCGCCCGAGTGAATCCGTCCGACGTGGGGATCCTATGCTCCGGGGGCCGGCCCACCGCGTCGTGCCGCCGCAGCACCGTGTCCTGCAGCGTGTCCTTCTCGTCGAGCCGCACGGTCGGCATGTCACACCAGGGCCAGCCATCGGCGCGCGCCCAGTGAGCGGCGAAGCCGGGAGCGCACGCGGGGACGTACCGCATGGACCCCAGGTACTGGGAGGAACACCCTTGCACGGGTTCGGGATTCGCTGTGATGGCGCCGATCACCGCACAGGACCGGAGCAGCTCCGCGGTGCGACTCTCGTCGTCGACGAACAGCCGCAGGCGCGGTCCTGCCCCATCACTCCCGAACCGCGCCACCGCAGCGATCACGTCGACGAACCAGGTGGCAAGCGAGTCGGCGTTCACGGCGACGTCCAACACGGCGGCCGACCCGTCGTCGTTCAGCCGACCGAGCGCGTCCGCCTCCAGCGCCGCGACGCCCCGCGCGAGTCCCAACAGCACCGCCCCCTGCTCGGTGGGCGTGCACGGGCTGCCGCGGGAGACGACGACGTGGCCGACCGCCTGCTCGAGCGACCGGATGCGTTGGCTGACCGCCGACGGGGTGATCGCCAGCCGACGCGCTCCGGCCTCGAACGTGCCCTGGTCGACGACCGCCGCGAGCGTCTCCAGCCAGTCTCCGTTCAGCATGAAGCAATTCTAATGGTAATGCAGAAACATTCACTGGGCTTCACGCGTCGAGGAGCCTAGCGTTGCTGCTGTGCTCACCTCCATCGTCGCCGGTACGGCGCTCGGCCTGTCGCTCATCGTCGCTATCGGTGCTCAGAACACCTACCTGCTGCAGCAGGGACTGCTTCGCCGGTACGTACTACCGGTCGTCGCGGTTTGCATCCTGTCCGACGTCGTTCTGATCGGGTCCGGCGTCGCGGGCCTCGGCGCCGCTGTGGCAGACCGGCCGGCGCTACTGACGGCGGCCAAATGGGGCGGCGTGGCCGTTCTGGTGGCGTACGGATTGCGCGCCGCACGGAACGCGGCGCGCAGCGAATCACTCACGGCCGCTGCGGGTCGCGGCGCCGCGACACCGACCGCGGCGATCGGCACCGCGCTGGCGCTCACGTGGCTCAATCCCCACGTCTACCTCGATACCGTGCTGCTACTGGGCGCGGCGGCGACACGCTACGGTCCCGACCGGTGGTGGTTCGCGGGCGGTGCCGCGATCGCGAGCCTCCTCTGGTTCAGCGCCTTGGGGTTCGGCGCGTCCCGCTTGGCGGGCCTGCTGGTGCGGCCGACCGCCTGGCGGGTGATCAACGGGCTCATCGCCGTCACGATCCTGGTGGTGGCCGCACGACTCGCGGCGACACCTCTCGCCGTGGCCGGATAGGGCGGCCACAATGTGTGAAAGTTCCCATTGAGCGGGAACTTTCGCAACAATGAAGGGACGGAACCGCCCACCGGCCCGATGCGTCCAATGACTGTGGGGGCATTCGCAGTAGAGGGACGGCTGGCGCGGCATCTAGCGGACAACGACGGCATCATCACGCGGGCCGAGGCACTCGCGCTCGGTGTCAGCTCGTCCGGAATCGGCCGCCGGGTAGACGCGCACATCTGGCACGCGCTGGGCGGTGACGTGTATCTCGCCGTCTCCCATCCACTGACCGAGGCCGCGCGACTGCGAGCCGCGACGCGCATCGCCGGCGGCGTCGCCGACAGTGTGTCCGCCGCCTGGTGGTACGGAGTGGTCGACGAGCTCCCGGACATCGTGACCGTCACAGTGCCGCCGGGCCGAAGCTGCCGAGTCCGCTCTGCGGTACGGATCGACGTACGTCGGCGGTCGTTATCGGACGTCGACCTGGCGACCATCCGCGGGGTGCGCGTGACCGCCGCGCCGCTCACCGTGGCAGAAGCATCCGTCGCCGCCGGAAGTCGCGTGATGGACCGAGCGATCCAGCAGGGCGTCGTGACCATCCAGACCCTCGAGCGGGCCGTGGATCGCAACTCCGGGCGCGGGGGCATCACCGAGGCACGTCGGCTCGTCTCCGTGGCTGGAGCCGACTGCGAATCGGAGGCGGAGCGCCTGTTCGTGCAGCTACTGCGCCGCCACCACATCACCGGCTGGCTACAGCAGTACCCACTCGGAGCGATGTCCATCGACGTCGCCTTCCCCACCGAGATGCTGGCGGTGGAGATCGACGGGTGGGCCTTCCACCGCACTGCGGAGCGCGCCGCCGCCGACGCCCGTAAGCAGAACCGGCTGACATTGGGCGGATGGCGGCTCCTCCGCTTCGGCTGGCACGCTCTCGACCAGGCGCCCGAGGACGCCGTCGACCACGTGGTCGCCGCACTCGCCCGGCTGTGACACCACACCCGAACGAAAACCGCCCTCCCCGAGCAACGATCAGGGGGAGGGCGGCGTTCGAGAGGCGGAAACCGATCTACAACTGCTTGAGCTCCTCGATCACCGCATCGACCGACTTCTTCGCGTCGCCGAACAGCATCGACGTGGTGGGCGCGAAGAAGAGCGGGTTCTCGATGCCGGCGTAGCCGGAGCTCATGCCGCGCTTGAGCACGATCACCGACTTGCTCTGGTCCACATTGAGGATCGGCATCCCGTGAATCGGGGAGCTGGGATCGTTCCTCGCTGCCGGGTTGGTCACGTCGTTGGCGCCGATGACGATGGTGACGTCGGTACGAGCGAACTCGTCGTTGATGTCGTCCATCTCCTTCATGGCGTCGTACTCGACGTCGGCCTCTGCGAGGAGCACGTTCATGTGTCCGGGCATCCGGCCGGCCACCGGGTGGATGGCGTACTTGACGGGCACGCCCTTGCTCTCGAGGATCGAGGCCATGTCCTTGACCGCGTGCTGCGCCTGAGCCACCGCAAGGCCGTAGCCCGGCACCACGATCACCTGGTTGGCGTAGGCCATCTGGATCGCGGCGTCGGACGGCGAGGTGGCCTTGACCGGCCCCTGGTCGCCGCCGGGCCCGGCCGCCGCGGCATCGCCGCCGGACCCGAAGGCGCCGAAGATGATCGCCGGGATGGACCGGTTCATGGCCTTGGCCATCAGGTTGGTCAGGATGCTGCCGGACGCGCCGACGATCATGCCGGCCACGATCATGGCGGTGTTGTTCAGCGCCAGGCCGGCGGCCGCGGCCGACAGGCCGGTCATCGCGTTGAGCAGCGAGATGACGACGGGCATGTCGGCGCCACCGATCGGGAACACCACGAACAGCCCCATCACGCCGGCCGCGACCAGCAGGCCGACGATCCACCACGCGGACGTGGGATCGGTGTTGCTGGACGAGAGCCCGATGTAGATCGCGATCACGACACACACGATCAACAACACGATGTTGGCGAGCTGGAACAGCTTGGCGTTCTTGACGAACGCCTTCTCCACCTTCTTGTTGAGGATCTCCTGCAACTTGGCGAATGCGACCAGCGAGCCCCAGAACGAGACGGAACCGACGATCGCGGCGAACAGCGAACCCACGATGATGTGCACGTCCGGCTGGCCGGCTTCGGTCTCCACGTGGGTGAAGCCGTTCGACTCGATGAACTCGACCCACGCGATGAGCGCGACCGTGCCACCGCCCACGCCGTTGAACATCGCGACCAGCTGCGGCATCGCGGTCATCTTGGTCTTCAAAGCCGGCGGAACACCCAGCGCCACACCGATGATCAAGCCGACCGCGATGAGGACCCAGTTGAGCGCGGGCACCGAGCCGCCCTGCTCGTGCCAGCCGTTCCACACCGAGATGAGGGTGGCGATCACGGCGATACCCATGCCGGTGGCGGCGATCCAGTTGCCGCGCACGGCGGTCTTGGGCCCGGTGAGTCCCGACAGGCCGTAGATGAAGAGCGCGAAGGCCGCGATGTAGAGGACGTCGATCAGGTAGCTCACTTCGAGACCTCCTTACCGGCAGCCTTCTTCGACTTGAACATGCTCAACATCCGGTCGGTGACCAGGAAGCCGCCGATCACGTTGAGAGTTCCGAAGATCAGCGCGACGAGCGCAATGATCCGCACGCCCCAGCCGGCGTCGGCGGGCAGCTTGCCCAACACGACGAGCGCGCCCAGCACGACGATGCCGTGAATGGCGTTGGTACCCGACATCAGCGGCGTGTGCAGCGTGTTGGGCACCTTGGAGATCACGGCGAAGCCGACGAAGCCGGCGAGCACCAGGATCGCGATGTTGGCAAGTAGGCCGGTGTACATCAGGCGTCCTCTCGGGTGACACACGAGGCGGCGAGGATCTCGTCGGAGAAGTCGGGTGCGAAGCTCACGGCACCGTCGTCGCCCTTGACGAGCATCAGCTCGAGCAGGTTCTGGATGTTCTTGGAGTACAGCTCCGACGAGTGCTCGGGCATGTCCGCCGGTAGGTTGAGCGGGGACGTGATGGTCACATCGTGCTTGACCACGGTGCGCCCGGGCTCGGTGAGTTCGCAGTTGCCGCCCGTCTCACCCGCCAGGTCGACGACCACCGAACCCGGCTTCATCCCCTCGACCGCAGCGGCGGTGACCAGGCGCGGCGCCGGCCGACCCGGGACCAGAGCCGTGGTGATCACCACGTCGAAGCCCTTGATCGCGTCCTCGAGCGCCTGCTGTTGTTGGGCCCGCTCGTCCGCGGTGAGCTCGCGGGCGTACCCGCCCTCACCCGCGGCGTCGATGCCCAGGTCCAGCCACTGGCCGCCCACCGAGCGGACCTGCTCGGCCACCTCGGGGCGCACGTCGTAGCCGGTGGTCCGGCCGCCGAGGCGCTTCGCCGTCGCCAGCGCCTGCAGGCCAGCCACACCCACTCCGAGCACGAGCACCGTCGCCGGCTTGACCGTGCCGGCCGCCGTGGTGAGCATCGGAAAGAAGCGCGTGGCCTTCTCGGCCGCGAGGAGCACGGCCTTGTAGCCCGCGACGTTCGCCTGGGAGCTGAGCGCGTCCATCGCCTGTGCACGCGAGATGCGCGGGATCGCCTCGACGGCGAACGCCTGCACCCCAGCGGCCTTGAGGGCACCTATCTGGTTGTCCTGGTTACGCGGGTTGAGGAAGCCGATCAGGGTCTGCCCCGAATTCAGACGGGCGATCTCGGCATCGGTCGGCGGGGCCACCTTGACCACCACGTCCGCCTGCCACGGATCGCCGAGTGTCGCCCCGGCCTCCAGGTACAGCGAGTCCGGGATCAGCGCGCCCAGTCCGGCTCCGGACTCGACCACCACCTCGATACCCTTGGCCTTGAGTGCGGACACCACCTTCGGGACGAGCGCGACGCGGCGCTCCCCCTCGGTGGTTTCGCGCACCACACCGACGTTCATGTCACAGAGTCCTTATTTCGCGTTTCTCGTGGCCCGGAGCACACCTCCGCCCCGAACAGCCAACCACATCGGCGGGGTTCGGATTTCGCGCGGCCGGGTTCACCGACGCGTCGCGGCAGCGGCATGACGCCGGCCCGATTTCCTTGAAGAACAGTGGGAGCAAGATAACACATCGAACTTACCGGCGAGTAAGGTGCCTCGGCCACGGTGCGGGCGATGTCCGGTATAGGTTGCATAACTCTCCGCACGTTCACCCGGCGACCCCGCCGAACCTGCGGATGATTGTTCCCATGTCGCCCGTGCGCGCGTCGGCAGGCCTCCCCCAGCAGCAGCTCGGACCCGCGACTATCTTGTTACCAGTGTGACTTGTGTTGCGTTGCGGGTCTCAAGTTACTATTGAGGCCGCAAGCGAAAGGGGACGCCCGATGTCGACCAACCACCTCGTCGACGACGCCGAACGCGCGCTCGGCAGCGTAGAACGCGCGCTTGGCAGCGCAGAGCGCGCACTCGGCGACGCATATCACCGAACGCTCACCGCGCTGCCCAAGCCCACCGCCGTCACGACGGTCGTCTATGCGGGCGTGATCGCCGCCGCCGTGCTCGGCGCCTTGGCGTACGTCGTGGGCCTCAGCAGCCCGCACACCGCTCGAGTCTCGCCGGTGAGCGCCGTCGAGGTGGGCGACTGCATCACGGTGACCGGCGACCGGGTGGCCAAGTCGCCCTGCGACGGCGCGGGGCTGACGTTCGGC
>CAJCHX010000171.1 GCA_903970215.1 Acidobacteriaceae bacterium | reverse complement strand
AGAATGGCCTTGATGACCGTCTGCGCGATCTGCGGCCCCTGCGAGGCGGCCAGCGAGTTGAACGACTGCGGGTTGGTGAACATCTGCTCGATCAGCTGCTGCCCGGCGGTGCTGGAGACGAATTGCTGCGCCTGCGGGGCGAGCTGCTGGATCATCGACGTCAACTGCGGGCCCGCGGTGAACTGGGGCAGCTGGGGCATCTGCAGGGCGCCCAGCTCCGGGATGTTCACCGTCGGCGCCGGGTTGCTCACCCCGGAGACCACCTGCGAGACGCCGGGCGTCGAGCCACCCGACAGCATCGGCACTCCGGCGGCGATCGGGGACGTGCCACCCACGGTCGGGACCACGCCGGTCGATGTGGTGCCGGCCACCGACGGGACGATCGGCGTCTGGACCGCCGGCACACCCACGGCAGGGATGTTGGCGGCCGGCGTGGCCACCGTGCCGACGGTCGGCACGGTCGGTGCCGGCGCGACCGGCGTCGGGATGGTGATCTGCGGGACGATCGGCTCCGCCTTGATCGGCGCGGCGACCGCACCCGCGGCCGTCACCTTCCCGGTCAGGTACTGGATCAGGCCGTTGGCGACGCCTGCGGCGTACTTGGTCTGGCCGCCCTTGGTACCGAGAGCCGCTGCGTCGTCGCTGTTCTTGAGGTTGCCGAGGTCGACGTATACCAACGGCACGGTGGTGAGCGCAGGACCGGCGGACTGCGTCTGCGCGATGCCGTTGACGCTGCCCAGGTAGTTCGCGGGCGTGAAGCCCGCGGCGGCCTCCGCGTTGCGGACGATGTCGGCCGCCTTGAGGCCCGCGCCGGACTGCGCGGCCGCGACGGCCGGGTCGGTGACGCCGGGCGCGGGAGTCTCCAGAGTGAAGCCGTGCAGCGAGGCGTCCTGCGCGACCGTGTCAATGGTGACGGCGACGTCGGCCTTCGACGCGTTCGCCGCCGCGGCACGCTGATCGACGCAGCCCGCGAAGCCGGTGTCGTCGGGTCGGCCGAACACGACCTTCGCCCCCTGGCTCTCCAGCGCGGACTCGACCATCCGAGCCACGTTGTAGTTGATGGTGTGGCCGGCGATCCCGCTGGCCGTGGTGGCGGTGGGCGCCACGCAGGCGGCCGAGCCGCCGCGGCCGTCGGAGACCTGCTTGGATATGTTCGCCTGCACCACGCCGCCCGAGCCGGCCGGGTCGATGAAGACCGTCTTTCCGGCGAGCACACCCGCGGGGGGTGCGGGAGCCGGCGCCGGAGCAGCCGCGGCGATTGCGGGCGCAGCGAAGAACGCAGCGGCCGCACCGGCCACCGAACCTGCGAGAACAGTCGACTTCTTCATTGCAGATGGACACCGGGGAAGTCCGGTGCCACTCTCCTTCCAAGTATCACGTGCGCATCATCAATCACTTCAGTCACACTGATAACAGTGAACCATCTATCGAGGGTTGCCCGCAATCGGACGGTCGTATGTTGCCGATCCGTGATCTTCGGCAGACCGTGATCTTCGGCAGACAGTGAGCCTGGAAAGAGGAGGTCGGGGCGGAGCGCAGCCCGGTCCTACCCGTCGCGCGAGAACCGTGTCAGCGAGATCGTCGCCTGAGCGTCTCGACCGGGCTCGCGATCGGGGGCGGCGGCGCACGCGCGGACGCGGGCACGGACATCGTCGGCGTCGATGTCGCGGCCGATGAACACCAGCACCGAGCCGGTCCCCGCACACCTCGTGGTGCGCACCTGCCGACCCACGGTGTGCACCTCGAACCGCGTGCCGTCGGCTACGTGTACGAATCCCTTGACGCGGTATACGCCGGGCGGCGGCCCCTCGAGCAGCGCCGCCACGCGCCGCGCGTCCAGCGGCACGTCCACGGCGACGTCCACGGCCTGATACCGATCGTGTAGGTGCCCACCCGCAGTGTCATTGCATGCGCAGTCATTGCATGCGCAGTCATTGCAGGCGCAGTCATTGCAGGCGCCGTCATGGCAGGCGCCGTCGTGGCTGGACCCGGCGCAGCCGGCGTGATCGCCGCCCGACTCGCGCAGTAACTCGTCGAGAGTCAGCTGACGCGGACCGGCATCAGCCTCCCGGCGGTCGGGGACATCGAACAGGAGGTCGGGGTGAACTGCGCCGTCGACGGTCGCCAGTACCGGCGCGCCAGCGGCGAGCGCCGACACCGCCGCCCCGACGCCGTCGGGGTCGTCTGCGAGGTCGATCTTGTTGAGTACCACCAGATCTGCGAGCGCAACATGGTGCCGCAGCGACGGGTGCGTGTCGAGGGTCTGCGCGAACTCGGCAGCGTCCACCAGGTACACCAGGCCGCCGTACGCGACACGCGGATCGGCGGACAGCACCACCCGCCGCACGATCGCGCCCGGCTCGGCGATGCCGCTCGCCTCGACGACGACGGCGTCCATCCCGGCGCGGGCGAGGCGGCCGAGGGCATCGTCGAAATCGTCGTCGTCCACCGCGCAGCACAGGCAGCCGTTGCTCATCGCCACCGCACCGTCCACCTGTCCGGCGACCAACATCGCGTCGATGTTCACCTCCCCGAAGTCGTTGACCACCACGCCGATCCGCGCGCCGTGGGCCACCCGCAGCAGGTGATTGAGCAGAGTCGACTTGCCGGCCCCGAGGTAGCCCGCGACGACGATCACCGGGACCGGTGCGCGGCGGGCGGCGCGTCGACTCATCCCGTGGCCCCGGGCCGGGCGGCGCATCGCTCACACATCACCACGAGCTCGCGGCCGTTCGGATCGGGCAGGTTGGCGAGGTCCGAGGTCGCGGCTGCGCACACCGCACAGGTCGCGAGGGTGCGCGCGGCGGGGGTGAAGGTGGTGCGCAGCCGCCGGTCGAAGACGTACATCGCGCCCTCCCACAAGCCGTCGTCGCCGAACCGCTCGCCGTACCGGGCGATCCCGCCCTCCAGTTGATAGACGTCGGAGAACCCGCGGTTGCGCATGAGCACGGTGAGCACCTCGCACCGCACCCCGCCGGTGCAATAGGTGACCACCGGTCTGTCCTTGAGGTGGTCGTAGGCGCCCGAGTCGAGTAGCCCGACGAAATCGCGGGTCGCCGCGACGGGCGGGCGCACCGCACCGCGGAACCGGCCGATCTCGCCTTCGATCGCATTGCGGCCGTCGAAGAAGACCACGTCGTCGCGGGTGGCGATCAGCTCGTGCAACGCGTCGGGATCCAATCGGGTGCCGCCGCCCACGATGCCGTCGGCGTCGACGATCACCTCGTCCGGTGTCCCGAACGTGACGATCTCGTCCCGGACCCGCACCGACAGGCGCGGAAAGTCCGCGGCTCCGCCCGCAGACCACGACACGGCGGCTCGCGCGAACGGTGCGTACTCCCGGGTGCGGCGCACGTACCGCTTCACGGCATCCAGGTCGCCGCCGATGGTGGCATTGATCCCGTGCCGCGACAACAGGATTCGCCCCGTCAGGCCGTTCGCCTCACACAGCGCCCGCTGCCACAGCCGGATCGCTTCCGGGTCGGCGAGCGGCGTGAACACGTAGAACAGCACGATCCGCCCCGGTCGGCCGACCTCCGCATCCCGCGCCGGGGTGCCAGCCGTGCCTTCCGGCCCGGCACCCGCCGTCGCCGCAGTTCCGATCGTCACGCCCAGCGATTCTACTGTTCGGCGCGCTTGCACGATTTCAGTGCACACTCGTACACTCTCTGCATGTCCGACACCGACCGACGGCCCGAGGTGCGCGCCCTCGCACACCTCGGGCTCTCCGAGCTCGCGGGCGCCGCGGAGGGCACCCATCGGGTACACCGCGCCATCTCCGACCGGGTCTTCGCCGGGGTTCGGCTGGGCGTCGGCAGCGCCGCCGCTCCGGTCAAGGCCCTGCACGACGGCATCACCGACGGCGTCTACCTGACGATCGGCACGGTGGCCGAGACCGCAGGCCGGGTGGCGGCGGTCGCGGCCGACCTCCCGTTGACTGCGGCACCATCGGAGACGGTGCGGGGAGCGACGCTGATCGGCGTGGTGCAGGGCCTGATCGGAGACGAACTGGCCGCGACGGGCTCGGTCCTCACCCGGCACCCGACGACGGTGCGGGTCGACGGCCGGATCGTCGAGCTCTCCCCCGGCCCGGTGGCCGCGGCCTTCCCCGCGGCGACACACCGCCTGGTGGTGTTCCTGCACGGGCTGGTCGAGACCGAGCACGCGTGGCGGATCGGGTCCGAGCCGGCGTTCGCCGACCGGCTCCCGAAAGACCTGCCGGTCACCTCGGTCATGGTGCGCTACAACACGGGCCTGCACATCTCCGAGAACGGGCGTGCACTGTCCGATCTGATGGAGCAGCTGGTGGCCGCCTGGCCGGTGCCCGTCGACGACGTGGTCCTCGTGGGGCATTCGATGGGCGGCCTCGTGGCCCGCAGCGCAGCTCACCACGGGGCGGCGGTGGGAGCACAGTGGGTCCAGCGGGTGCGCGTCACCGTCAGCCTCGGCACTCCACATCTGGGCGCGCCGCTCGAGCAGGTGGCCCACTACGCGAGCGCCGCACTGGTGACTGTTCCGGAGACGGCGCCGTTCGGCCGGCTGCTTCGGCGCCGGAGCGCGGGGATCCGCGACCTGCGCGGCGGGAGCCTGGTGGACCAGGACTGGCGCGGGCGCGATGCCGACGCACTGGGGGCCGCCGCCGCAGCAGAGATCCCCCTGCTCGCCGGTGCGACGCACTGCTTCGTCGCCGCCACCGTGACCCGTTCCCTCCGCAATCCGATCGGGCGCGTGGTGGGCGACGGCCTCGTGCTGGCGCCCAGCGCCTCAGGCCGAGGCCGCCTGCGGCGCATCGGCTTCCGCGAGGAGAACGGCATGCATCTGGACGAGCGCATCACTTCACGCTGTTGCACCACGAGGCCGTCTACCAACGGCTGCGAAGTTGGGTCGGCGGCACACCGGTCACCGACTGACCTCAGCCCACGGCCGCAAGAGTCCGCACCGCCGCCTGGGGCACCCCGAGCCCGGTGCAGGCGTCCCATCCGGGCCCGGCCTTATACGTGCCATTGGTCCCGGAGGTGATGTCACGGAGACAGGTGACAGGAGCTCCGGGCTTCACGCCGGCGTAGAGCGCCCGCTGCAGCAGTCCTTGGGGCCGGCCGCCCAACTGGGCCAGTCGCGCGATGAGTCCCGCCCACAGCGGTGCGACCGCGGACGTGCCTCCGATCACTTGGGGATGCCCGTCGACGAACACCTGGTAGCCGGTGTTCGGGTCGGCGTTCGCGGCGACGTCGGGAACGCCTCGCCCCGTCGACGCGCTCCCGGAACGGGTGGGCACTCCGGCTCCGGCCTGCCAATTCGGTAGGGCGAAGACGTCCGAGACCCCGCCGCCGGTGGCACCGCCGGTGCCGCCGTCGTCCCACACGGTCTCAGCCACTACCGTCGTTCCGGAGGCGTGCAGCGACGTGCCGCCGCAGCCCAACGCGTGGGGGCTGGACGCGGGGAAGTCGCAGTGCGCGCCGGTGGTCTGTCTGTCGGAGCTGCCGTTGTCGCCGGCCGCCACCGTCACGGTCGCGCCGAGAGCGACCGCATCCGCGAGAGCATCGTCCAAGGCCGTCCGCGACTGCGCGGTCCACTGGTCTTCGCTCTGCCCCCAACTGACACTGATGGCGCAGGGCGTAGGGCCGGAGTGCGCCGCGGTCGAGATCGCGTCGATGAATCCCGCGTCGGTGTTGGGCGCGAAATACACTGCGATATCGGCTTTCGGCGCGATCGCGCCCGCGACCTCGATGTCGAGCAGCACCTCCCCGTCTGCGTCGGCGTCCTGGCCGGGCGTATTGCCCGCGCCGTCGACGGTATGTGCGGTGACAGTGGGAGACGCGAGCGACAAGCCCGCGAAGTATGTGGTCAGATCGGACTGCGCGAAACCTCCGCCCAGTTCGATGATGGCGATCGTCTGCCCGGTCCCGTCGGCGGCCGGCATCTGGTAGATGTCTGCAAGCTGGATCGGGGTGTAGCTCACGGCCACCGTCTCCGGATCGGCGACGGTGTGCCGGGTCGCGGCCTGCCGCCGGTCGTCCAGGCCCAGTACCGCCACGATGATGCCGTCCAGCTCGGC
>CAJCHX010000170.1 GCA_903970215.1 Acidobacteriaceae bacterium | reverse complement strand
GATGAGCCTGGTGTACTCCGGCGGCCTCACCCGGCTGCCCGGCGAGGGGTCCGAGGTCGTGGCGGGCGGCGCGCTCGGCGGCCAACAGGGCACCGAGCAGCAACTGCAGCAGGTCGACCTGAACAACATGTCCACCAACCTCAACGGCAAGGTCACCAACTGCCTCATGGGCACCGGCACCGGCGTCAACAACATGACCGCGCAGTTCAACAGCGGCTACGGGCAGAGCGCAGCCACCGGCTCCGGTGCGTGCACGTCCTCCCCGTACACGATCGACCACAGCCAGATGCTGTCCCAGGCGGACGTCGACCAGATCAAGAACGTTCCCGGCCTCGCGGTCCCGAAGTCCCCGACCACGGACCCGTCCGGGGCGATCTGGAACCTCGACGCCAACAACCCGACGTCCCTGCTCGCGAAGATCCCGCTGCTCGGCAGCGCCAGCGGCGGCAGCACCGGCACCGCCGCGACATCGACGCCCAACGGGCTGCCCAGCGGCCTCGGCGGCACGCTGCCCGGCCTGTCCGGTCTGACCCAACTGGCCGGAGGCACCGGCCTGCCGACACCGGACCTGTCGTCGATCACCTCGGCGTTCGCGTCCGCGTCGGACCTCTTCGGGGTCGCGGGGTCGATCCCCGGCCTGGCCGGCATCTTCGGCGGCAGTAGCGGATCGGCCGCGAAAACCGCGGACGCGTCACCGATCGACCTCTCCGGTGTCGCGGGATCCATCCCCGGCCTGTCGAGCATCTTCGGCGGCGGCTCCGGGGCCGGGTCCACCCCGGCCGCCGGATCGACGGCACCGAACCTGTCGAGCATCTTCGGCGGCGGCGGCGCCACCGCACCCACCCTGCCCCACTAGACGCAAAGGGACCATCCATGACAACGATGAGAGCCGCCGCGGCGACGGCGGCCGGAACACTGACCATCGCCGTACTCCCGGCACTGGGGCTGGTCACCGGCGCCGCCGCGAGCGCCGCACCGGGCTGCGGCACCATGCAGGCCATCGTGGTGCCGGGCACGACCGAGACCAACCCGAACGCGAACCCGGACGTCGTCCCGGGCATGCTCGGCAGCTGGAGCAGGGGCCTCGAGCAGGCCGACCCGGGTGCTCGGGTGCAGTCGGTGCCCTACACCGCGCAGGTCGGCGGTCCGATCGCGGGCATAGTCACCCACCAGGGCACTGATCTGAGCCAGTCGTACGGGATGGGCGTCGCCCGCACCACCACGGCGCTACAGCAGGCCGCCACCCGATGCCCCGGCACCCCCCTGGACCTGGTCGGATTCTCCCAGGGCGCCGGGGTCGCCGCGAAGGTCTGCTCCGGCGTCGGAACAGGAGCCATCCAGCTCTCCGGCGGCGCGGGGCGGATCAAGAGCTGCGAACTGTTCGGCAACCCGTATCGCTCCGCGGGCGGCCTGATCAGCGGCTCCGGCATCCAGGGCGACGGACTGAACTACGGCACCCTCGGAAACCGCATCAACAACTGGTGCGCGTCGGGCGACCCGATCTGCGGATTCCGGCGCGGCGACGTGGCCGCCGGCCTCGGCGGCGGAGAAGGCGGGACCGGCGCAGCCTCCGCGTCCGCCCCCTGGGCTGGAAGCAACGCCCTGCCGCAGGTGCTCGCCGACGCCGCGGGTTCGTTCGCCGGGTGGAACCAGCACCCCACCGGGTACACGGTGGCCAGCCCCGCCTTCGGCGGCAAGTCCGCGGTCCAGGCGAGCGTCGACCGGGTCACCGGCAAGACCGCTGCCCTCGGCAGCGGCGCCGGGACACAGAACGGGTCGTACGTCCCCGCCGGCGGTTTCGACATGTCCTCGCTGTCCACGGTCTCGTCCATCCTCGGCGGCTTCAGCAGCATGGCCGGTGGCGACGAGAGCGGCCTGTCCGGGCTCCCGTCGAGCTTCACCACCAGCTCGCCCGGCACCTCGACGCCGTCGGCGCTGCCCGGCGGCATGTCGCTGCTCCCCGGATCGACATCCACGCAGAACGTCAGCCCGTCGGCGCTGCCCGGCGGCATGTCCGTACTACCCGGCGCGGTCACCGACCAGAGCACCACGGGCATCGCGATGCCCGCACCCGCGGCGACCGGCACCGGCCTCGAGCACGTCAACGGCCAAGGCATCGGGCAGGGCATCGGCTCCCTACTCGGCCTCTTCTAAAAACGACACACAGCAGGAGTCCGATCATGCAGAACCTCAACAGCATCCGCCGCGCACTGCGGCTGTCCGCAGTCACCACGGTGATCGCGGCAGCGTCCGCCACCGGGATCACCCTCGCCGGCGGAGCGACGGCGCAGGCCGCACCCACCTGCGCCACCTTCAGCGTCGGGGCGTACGCGATCATCGACTGCGGCCACTACCCGACCGCCGCCGCATGCCAGCAGGCCAGCGCCGCGCTCGGCGGCCGCGGCACCGACGGCCACCTCAGATACGGCCCCGTCCCGATCACCTGCAACGGAAACGAGACGTTCGCCCCCGGCAAGTGGGTCCTCGAAAGCGGGCCGGAATAAGGCACCCGACCCAGCAGCAGACCATCCATCACAGAGAGTGGGAACCCCGTGAACACCAGGACCATCCTCACCGGCGCCCTCCTGTCCGTGTCCACCATCGCCGCGGTCACCACCTGCGGCGGCACGGCGGCAGCCCCGGTGATCACACCCGTCCCCGCCGCGTACCGCACGGCGGTCCGCTCCGCCGGCGCACTGTGCCCACAGATCACGCCTGCGCTCATCGCCGCGACACTCGACGTGGAGACCGGCTGGAACGCCAACGCCAAGAGCACGATCGGCGACCTGGGCCCCGGACAGCTACCACCCGCCCTCTGGGCCGAGTACGCCCGCGACGACGTAGGCACCGGCACCGCGGACCCGACCAACCCCGTCGACGGCACCATGGCCGTCGGACGCGCACTGTGCGCGATCGCCACCGACGTCGACACGGACATCGCCCAGGGCAAGGTCCACCCCAACGCGACCGGCCTGTACCTCGCGGCCTACAACACCGGCCAAGACGCACTCCTGGCCGCGCACGGCATGCCCACCGGCGGCGACTACACCACGAACACCCAGCCGTACGTGCACCGCGCCCTCACCGAGGCGGCCGCGTACACCGCCGCAGGCGTCTGACGCTCACCGAGCCGGAGGAAACCCCGCCATGACCCTTCTCCCCCTTCGCATCACCGCCGCCGCGGTGGCGCTCGGCACCGCCGCCGCGGCTATCGCCGGGTGCGGCTCCCCCGGCCCCGCGGCGCAGCACGCACCGGCCGGCGCCGTAATCCTCACCGCCGCCGAGTTGCCACCGGGCATCCGGATGGTCACCGTGACCAATGCCCAGCTGCTCGACATCACCGACCGGATCTCCGGGCCCGCCACCGGGGCGACGTACAGCCCGGCGAGCTGCACCCAGCCGAGTGCGTTCACCACCACCGTCGACCCGTCCGCCCTGGGCCTGGTGGTCGGTGAGGCCGGCACCGGACCGATCAGCGAATCGGTGGTCAAAATCCACGCCGACCTCGCCGCGGTCACCAAGAACGTCACCGGCAAGTGCGCGACCGTCACCGTCACCGGCGGCCGCGTCAGCGACGCGACACACGTGCACTTCACACCCGTGACCGTCCCCAAGACCGCGGCCACCGAGATCGTCGCGGTCCGACAGGACTCCATCGCCACGACCGGAGGCCAACAGGTGGCCAACCACGTCCTCATCGCGTGGGCGTCGGTCGGCGACTACACCGTGATCGTCACCCAGAACGGCGCCTCCGGCGACCCCGACCAGCGCCTGTTCGACGACGTCCTGATCAGTGCCGTCGCGAAGGCGGCATAAGCGAAGGCCTCCCCCGGCCCGGTCACCACGAGAGCACCCCACCAACCCACCCGACGATCACCGAAAACACCTGCCCAGAAGAAGGATTCATCATGAGAACTCGACGCAACCCATCGGCCGGTCGCGGTCCGGCCATGCCCGCACCGGCGCGGATCCTCACCCTCGCCGCCGCGGCGGGCCTGGCCCTCGCCGCCACCGTCCTCTCGGGCGGTGTGGCGCACGCCTGGAGCGACTGCGAAGCAGGCTACTGCCCCCATCCGCACACCGTGCACCAATCCAACGGCGGGCGGGAG
>CAJCHX010000169.1 GCA_903970215.1 Acidobacteriaceae bacterium | reverse complement strand
TCGGCCCCGCCGAGTCGCTTGGGGACCTAACATTCTCGGATGGCCTGGTTACACACATGGTGGTACGACGAGGTGGTCAACGGGTACAAGGGGCCTCTGCTCCTGAGCTTCGTCGCCTACGTCGTCACGTTTGCTTCGGTGCGGACTATCACCCGCATGATCCGGGCAGGCAAGGGCCCGTTCCACAACGTCAGCAGCGGCGGGGTGCACATGCATCACTCGACGCCGGGCGTCATTCTGCTCATGTTGGGCGCGTTCATGGGGGTGGGGTCGCCCCCGCTGTCGGTGTGGACCTATGTCGCCGGCGTGATGATCGGCGTCGGCAGCTCTCTGGTGCTCGACGAGTTCGCGATGATCTTCCGACTGCAGGACGTCTACTGGTCGCAAGAGGGCCAGCTCTCGGTGAACATGGTGACCTTGGCCGCGGCCTGCGTGGGACTCGCGGCGGTCGGGGTGTCGCCGGTGGCCGTCAGCGGATTGGCCAGCGGTGCGATAGTCGCGCGGTCGGTGGTGGTGGGCGTGCTGGTGATCCACCTGATCCTCGTGGCGATCACCGCGCTCAAGGGTAAATATCCGACCGCCATGGTGGGGTTCTTCGTCGCGCCCGTCACCTGGATCGCCGCCGTCCGGCTCGCGCGCCCGACGTCGCCGTGGGCGCGTCACCGGTATTCACCGGCGAAGATCGCGCATGCACAGCACAGGGCTGCGGAGTTCGATCATCGCTGGGGACCGGTCCGGGCGCGCTGGGACGACCTGGTCGGTGGGTCGCCCAGCGCCCAGAACCCGAGTTCTCCGGCACCGTCGGCGCCGGGTCCCGCAGCCCCCGCCGTGCCGGCACCGTCGGCACAGAATCCCGGCGTGCCGGGACCGTCGGCACAGAATCCCGGCGTGCCCGCACCGCAGGCGCAGGGGTCCGGCGGTTCGCACCGTCGCAACCCATAGCTCGCAACCCATAGCTCGAGCCCGTTACCGTCCGTCTGGGCCCGAATCCACCTACCCGTGAGTTCGTTCCGCCTCCACACGGCGGAGCTAATACCCTGGCCCCGTGCACGTCACTGGAACCTTCACCGTAGAGCCCAGCTATCCCGAGTCCCTCGCGCCCCTGCACGCCCTCGCGCACAATCTGCGCTGGGTGTGGGACGGCCCCACCAAGGACCTGTTCGCCACCCTCGCTCCGGAGCAATGGGCCGCGACCACCGACCCGCTCGAGACTCTCCGCACCGCATCCCAGGACCGCGTCGACGCCTTGGCGGTGGACGATGCGTACCTCGAGCGCGTGGCCGCAGCCGAGGCCGACCTCCGCGGCTACCTCGACGAGCCCCGGTGGGCCGCGAGTGTGACCGGCGGCGCCCGCGCGATCGCCTACTTCTCCATGGAGTTCGGGGTCAGCCAGACCCTGCCGAACTACTCGGGCGGCCTCGGCATTCTGGCCGGCGACCACCTCAAGGCGGCGTCCGATCTGGGCGTACCGCTGGTGGCGTTGGGACTGCTCTACCGCTACGGGTACTTCAAACAGTCGCTCAGTGCCGACGGCTGGCAGCAGGAGCAATATCCGCAGCTGGATCCGGCGCGCCTTCCGTTGACGCCGGTGCAGCTGTCGGACGGGCAACAGCTGACGGTGTCCGTGACGCTCGACGAGGGCCGCGTGTTGCAGGCGGCGGTGTGGCGGGCCGACGTCGGCCGCATCCCGCTGTTGCTCCTGGATGCCGATATCGAAGCGAACAGTCCCGACCTCCGGGCGGTCAC
>CAJCHX010000168.1 GCA_903970215.1 Acidobacteriaceae bacterium | reverse complement strand
AGGCGCTGGGCGATGAGGTCACCGGTCGCGTCTCGTCCGACTCGGCCGATCCAGGTCGCCGGCTGCCCGAGCCGGGCCACACCGATTGCGACGTTGCTCTCGGCGCCGCCGATACTGATGCGGGCCTCGCGCGCGTGATCGAGGGTGCCGATGCCATGGGTGCTGATCAAGCCCATCGTCTCGCCCACCGTCACGAGCCCGCCTTCGGAGGTGGTCGTGAGCCGTCCTTCGTCGGGCGTGCTCACCGCGCTTCTCGGGCGCGCGTGACCGCGGCGACGGCCTGACGGGCGCGAGCGGTCAGCGCGTGATCGGCACCTTCGGTGGCGGCGGGACCGATGAGCGGGCTGCCGAGTCCGACCGCGGCGGCACCCGCGTCGATCCAGGCGCCGATGTCGGTGATCGAGATGCCTCCAGTAGGCATGATCGCGATCTCAGGGAACGGTCCATGGACGTCGGTGATGAACCGGGGTCCGACCGCGGAGGCCGGGAACAACTTCACTGCCTGCGCGCCGGCCTGGGCGGCGGCGATCATCTCCGTCGGCGTCAGCGCCCCGGGGAACGCGGCCACGCTGGCGATCCGGGCGGTCGCGATGACATCGGGTGAGGCGGTCGGTGAGACCAGGAAGCTCGCTCCCGCGTCGATGCAGGCTTCGGCCTGGTCGGCGGTAACGACCGTGCCGGCCCCGATGATCGCGGTGTCGGCATAGGTCGCGCTCAACGCGGCGAGGGCGTCGAACGCGTCGGCGGCGGTGAGGGTGACTTCGATGGCGCGGATGCCTGCCTCGACGAGGACTTCGGTGATCGCCGGGAAGTGGAGGGCGCTGGAGGCGCGCAGGATCGCCACGAGCCCGCCGTCGAAGATCGCCTGGGCGGTGGCACCGGGGCCCTGGCCAGGCTGCATCGCGACAGCGGGTCGGCTGATTGTCATTCGGACGTCCCCGCAGTCTGCATAGCGAGGGTGAGCGCCTCGACAAAGTAGTAATCGCCCCACATCACGCTCTCGTCGATGCCGAGGCCGTTGCGGTGGTGATAAGTCGCATGGCGGAGAATGCCTTCCCAACCGGGGGTGTCGATCGCGAGGAACTCGGTGTTGCGCAGCGACCGCAGAATGATGCGGGCGTAGTCGGCGTAGGCCTTGCCTTGCTCGCCGAGTGCCTGGGCGAGATGCAACATTCCGGCTGCGGCGATAGCAGCGGAGGAGGACTCCCACGGTTCGGACGGCGACGGGTCGAGCCAATCATTGGGAGGAACGCCACTAGGAGTGTGCGCGATGTAGTAGTCGGCGGTGTGGCGGGCTGAGTCCAGCATGTCGGGTTCGCCGCTGCATCGAAAGGCCGTGGTGAATCCGTAGATCGCCCAGGCCTGACCGCGTGCCCAGCTGGAGTCCGGACGCCAGCCCTGGTGGGTGGCGGTATGAAGGAACTCCCCGCTGCTTAGGTCGAACCAGCCCTCGTGGGCGGTGCTCCCGTCGCCGCGCACAAGGTAACGACGGCTGGTCCGGCAGTGTCGCAGGGCGATCTCGCGCAGGGTTTCATCGGCGGAGTACTGCGCGGCGCGCAGGATGACTCCGACGTTCATCATGATATCGATGAAGGTGCTGCCCGGGTCGACCCAGGTACTGAGGTACCCACCGGCGTGCTGCATGCGAGCGGCCATGGTGCGGCCACCCTCGATGAGCACGGCCTTCGCCTCGGCCGTGGGGTCTTCCTGGTACCAGCGGCCCCAGCTCGGGTCCAGCACGAACCCGATGTCGTGGGTGCTGGTGTCGTGCTTCCGTGGCTCGAGTTGGCGGCAGTACGCCTCGGCCCGCTCGCGCCACCAGCCCTCGCCGGTCCGGCGAGCGAAGATCCACAGCAGACCGGTGAGGAATCCGCCGGACCAGGTCGGCGCCCACGGATCCTGATCGAAGACCCAGCGGCCGTTCTCGGTGTAGGTCGGCATCAACCCTGGCGAGCCGCTGACGAGCGCGCGAGTTTGAGCCTGCGCAAAGTCAAGGGCCTCCTCGACGGTCGCGGTGCGACCGGCTACGAGAGTCAGAGCCTGTGCGCGGGGCGCGCCGTCGACACCCGCCGGGCGAGAGGTCGTCGAGTTGTGGGAGCGCGGTCCGTCGGCGTGTGCCATAACTGGCCTTCCTGGCAGCGTCGTGGTGGGTTGCGGTGCGTCAGGTACCGGACGGTGGCAGTTTGTTGCGGTGCAGGAACGCCTGCACCGCCTGC
>CAJCHX010000167.1 GCA_903970215.1 Acidobacteriaceae bacterium | reverse complement strand
CACGTAGGCGGGCCGGGCACTTTTGGTCTCGACGATCAGGGCCCCGAGGGTGTGGTTAACCCACTCGAGGATCGGCGAGACGGTCCGGAAGTTGGCCGTGAGCTGGTTGAGGGTGGCGCCGACGGTGTCACGTGACGTGAGGAACACCCCGATGTCGGCCCGGCGGAACCGGTAGATCGACTGCTTGGGGTCGCCGACCAGCCACTGCGAGCTTGTGCGCCTCTCCAAGCACGGTTGATGGGCCCAGAGACAGCGAAGTTGTCACCCTCGCTCGTCTCTATGCGGAGCATCCACCTCCCGCTTTCGACACCGACGACCTTCACCGTCGCGCCCCGTGCATCACAGACCTGCGTCCGCACCCAGCACTGCGTGGCCGTTCCGAAGAACGCCGGTCCGGCAACGCTCCGAAATGAGAAGCTGGGGAACTCGCAACACCGGGCCCCAAGAGCGGCAGGCGGGCGCCCCTGTCAGGGCTGCGGCCGACGATCGGTCGGCGCTTCGGTTTGATCCTGGGTCCATGAATTCGCCGACGGGAGCTGGCGTGTCGGCTGCCAGCTCGGCTGACCGGGCACCGGTCCGGCGCCCGGCGGGGCGGCCGACGTCGGGAAGCCCGAACCTGGTCCGTACGGCTGGGACCCATAGCCGATGTGGTTCATCACGAACACGTTCGCTCCGGGCGAGACCGCCTGATGGGAGGTGCAGGCCATCACCAACGCCACGACCCAGCCGACCAGGCTCCAGCCGAGCAGGAAGTTGATCCACCCGACCGCCCCCGCGTTCGACTTCCCACGCGTCGCTGCGACCGCCCACGGCAAGAAGTAGCCGAGCGTCACCACCGTCAAGATCCACGCGATCACCGCCATCGTCGAGTGATCCCGCTTGTCGAGCAGAATTCCCCCCGGCCCATACGCGGCCTGCGGATACCCGCCCTGCCCGTACACGGGCCCCTGCGACGGGCCCTGCTGGTAGGCCGGCTGCTGGTACACGGGCTGCTGGTGGCCCGCCTGCTGATACGCGGCGGGTTGGCCATGGCCGGGGTGCCCGACCGCCCCGTACGGCTGCTGTGGCTGGGGTGCGGCGACCGGGGCCGAGCGCGTCCAGTCCTCCCCGGTCCAGCACCACCACTGCTGCCCGTCCCACCGCCACCCCGCGGTCCCGTCCCAGCGCATGTTCGGGTCGTCCACGCTCACCGCCAGCCCTCCCGTCGGTCCCCAGAAATCGTACACACGCCAGTCGCCCCCACCGACCGGGCGGCCGCAGGCGTCCAGGACATTCCGTGCGCTCCGCAAGACGAGTCAGCCGAGCTCAGGGTGTCCCGGGTGCTGCGCTGAAAGCGCAGTCGAGCATCGCGACCGCACGGCTCACGTCCGTGGGGTGGATCCGGCGTTGCTGCGGATCGATCAGCGCCGCCAGAGTCGCAGCATCTGTGCCGGCAAGGTTCAGGAGCCCATCGACTTCGTCGTCGTCGGTGTCGAGGACTCCGGCCAGCAGCGCGAACGGCGTCACCGTCCCGGATCCGAGCGTCAACGCCGCCCGGAGCGCCAAGCCGAGGGTCTGAAGCGATGACCCCGAGTACGACATGCCTGCGACGACGACGCCGTCATCAACAGAGTCTGTGACGACGCCGATCGACCCGAGCAGCTCGGCCATGTCGCTCGGCTCGGAGGTCAGCGCCCGAAGCAGGTGGACGGGCCGGACCTCCATCGAGCCCTCGCTCGCAGCGAGCCTCTCGGCGAGACGGACGACATCCCAGGTCTGCGGAGCGAGACGCTGATCAGGCGCTGGGGCCGCTAGGTGGAACTTGTGGCTGCGTCTCCATCATCCAGGCGAGCATGTCCAAGAGCCGGACGTCAGTGAGACCTGCGATCTGCCGTGCCCCCTCTTCTCCCGAGCCCGAGAGCTCGGCGCGGACCTCGGTGAGGGCGGCGACATTGCCTGAGTCGACGACGTCGGCCCGGATGGCAGCCCAGAGGAGCTGGCGCCACCGGGGCCGAGCCGTCCTCCAGTAGTCGCTCGACTGGTAGGCCTTCTCGCCGACCGAGCGGTAAAGGGCGCGCAGGACCGAGTCGAGGAGCGGGAAGAATGCCGGACGCTTGAGGTGCAACAGCTTGCTGGCGATGGCCGGGCCAACGCCCGAGACACCACGTCCGATGTCGGTCGGCGTCACCTCGTCGGGTGGCGAAGCCGGCCCGCAGCCGTAGTACCGCAGCGTCGCCGATGGATAGGCAAGCAACTCCCTGACGGCCCTCCCTACGGCAATTTCGTGCGTACCGCCGGCCAGCGCTATCAGGGCCATGGCGCATTCTCGCAGACGGCAGAGAGCGGCACTCGACGTAAGCGTTACCCGACTCGTGTGGGGCGTCACCGAGGGTCGCGTTCTGCGATCAGGCGGTCATCGCACAACCGCGATATCCGCCGCTCACAGAGCGCGAAGTTCGGAGATCGCCCACACAAGTGAGGGCATCCTGATCCTGGAGGTGCAGGGGAGGGCGGCAAGCAGCACTGACAACGCCGGGACGGGCCGGGACTGCCAGACGGCCTGTGCGGGAGCGGATGATCCCCAGAGCCAGCGGCAAGCTGCGTCGGCTGGGCATCCCGACCGCCCGGGACCGTGCTTGCAGGCCATCCTGAAGGTGTTGTCGCCGATCTTCGAGGCCGGGTTCCGCCCGTGTTCCTGCGGGTTCCGCCCTCGGCGCCGACCGCATGACGCCATTGCCGAGATTCAGATGTTGGCCACTCAGGATCACACGTGGGTGTTGGAGGGTGACATCACGGCGTGCTTTGACGAGATCGACCACCCGGCCCTCATGGGCCGGGTTCGGCATCGGATCGGGGACAACCGTGTCGTGCGACTGGTGAAGGCGTTCCTGCGTGCCGGTGTCCTCTCCGAGGACGGTGTCACCAGGGACACCAAGATGGGCACACCCCAACGGGGCATCGTCTCGCCGCTGCTGACCAACCTTGCGCTGGAGGTCCTCGACGAGCACCTCGCCGAGGCCCGGGAGCGTGACACGGCCACGCGGGTCGACCGGTTCCCGGCGCCGCCGCCACGGACAAGCCGCGTATCGCTTGGTGCGATATGCGGATGACTTCGTGGCCATGGCGTCGGACGCCAAGAACCCACGCTGAGGCCTTCCGGGCCGAGGTCGAAACGCATTTCCACAATCGGCCCGTCACCTGCGTGACGGTCCGCTGACTTAGTACGTCATGCATCTCCGCCTTCAGCTAACTCAGCCTTTCTTGCGTGACTCTCCTCCGACCGGGCACCGAGGTTGGCGTCTGCCCTGAAGGTGACCTCCAATATGGCTCGGGAATCGGCGCTTTCAAGACCCCGCCAGCAGCCCCTGCACCTTCGCCCGCTTTGCCGTGCTCGCCCGGCGCACATGTTGGTCGTTGCGGAGAACACAGCAGAGATGGTCGACGACTGGTTCGCCCTGGCTGCTCGACCCCGATCTCATAGGGGGGCGGACACAACGTCAGTCAACAAGACGCATGGCGCATCCGGGGCACGTGACGTCCGCCCTGACACGGATCGCTGTGCCGCACTCCGGACACCGACCCCAGCGCACCGGCAACTCCCAGTTACCCGCCCGCACATCATCGGCGACCGAATATAGGTGGCTAAGCCACAACTGATCCAGCCGATCCTCTGAGGTCGGTGAAACAACAATGCCGGAGCTCAGACGGTTCCAGGAGACGTCCGGCACGTCTGCGAGCAGCTTGGCGACTGGTAGTCCTAGTTCAGGCGGCAACACGGCCTCCCAAGTGAGCCCGGCGTAATGCGCTTTCGTACCCAAACCGTTCCAGTGGTCGTCCGTTTCGATAGTGCCGTTAAGAAGGGCGCTGGCCACGATTCCGCGGGTGTCACGCAGGCGAAACAGGTACCCGCGATCCCCGTTGTTGATACCGCTTCTCCGGCTGCTCAAGCTCCACCGATCGTCGACTTGCGAGCCGGCGGCGGTCCGTCGGATAGCTTCTCCGTAATCGGCTCTGTCCCACCAGTAGCCCCTTGGGTCCCATGCGAGCACGAAGCTGCTCACCTACCTGTCACCTCTCTCGCCGTCGTCGTGATCCACCCGCTCCGCCGGAACGCAGCGGCGATTCCCTCGATTGTCGTGTTGTCCAACGTCATCGCCGGCTCGGCCACCTCGTCGATGCCGGAATCGACGTCGCCCTAGGCATCAGTTGGCACGACTTGTTCATAGACCGAGACATCACCCCACTTGAGCAGCTCGACGTCCAAGACCCTGCCGTCTCGCTGGAAGCATCCCATCCGAGAAGCAGTTCCCAGCTTATCTTCTACGTGCTGTCCTCCTCCACCCAGCCCACATCAATAAGAAGGCTCCTTGTCGGCCCGAAGGCCCGCTCGGGCGGCTCCCAGGGTGCCGCCCCGACGGAAACTGATGGCCTTGCCCGGACCTCGGACCAGTGCGCCGGTCAGCTCGAACTCGCGAGGCTCGAAGCGAAGCGGCGAACCAGTCGCTCCAACACTGATCGGGTGGATGCTGACCGACCGTCGCTTGTCCGTTTCCACGTGGACCTCGAGGTAGTCCAGCATCGGCGTCCACACAAGGCGAGGCCGCCCAGTCACCGGCACTCGATGGGGTCCGTCGCCGACTGGTCGTACGAGGTCGCCCTCAACGAACACGGCCAGAGCATGCCACCCCGCTTCATGAAAGGCGCCCGGGGCGGCTTCCGACTGGTCTGCGGCCTG
>CAJCHX010000166.1 GCA_903970215.1 Acidobacteriaceae bacterium | reverse complement strand
GGCCCCGAGCGGGCCCGGCTCGAACGCCTGATGCCCGGTGCGGTGTTCACCGGAGAACTGGGTGGTGAAGACCTGGGCCGCGCTTACGCGTCGCTGGATGTGTTCGTCCACCCGGGCGAGCACGAGACGTTCTGCCAAGCGGTGCAGGAGGCGCTGGCCTCGGGCATCCCGGCGATCGCTCCCGACCAGGGTGGGCCCCGCGATCTGGTGGCGCACTGCCGCAACGGCTACCTACTGCCCACCCCGGGTTTCGCGGAGCTGCTGCCGGGCGCGGTGTCGGCGCTGCGCGATCCTGCGCTGCGCGCGCGGTTCGGCGAAGCCGCCCGCAAGTCGGTGCTGGGCCGCACGTGGCCTGCGCTCTGTGAGCAGCTGTTCGCGCACTACCAGGACGCCGCGAGCTCTCGTGTAGCTTTCAGGAATGTCTCGCGCTTCGTTGGATAAGCAGCCGGCCGAGGTCGCGTCGATGTTCGACGGGGTCGCTCGTCGGTACGACGTGACCAACACCGTCCTGTCGTTCGGGCGGGACCGCTCCTGGCGGCGCGCGACCCGTGGCGCGCTCGCGCTGCAGCCCGGCGAGAAGGTGCTGGACCTGGCGGCCGGGACCGGGGTGTCCACGGTGGAGCTCGCCCGGTCCGGTGCGTGGGCCGCGGCATGCGACTTCTCGACGGGGATGCTGCGCGCGGGTGCCTTCCGCCGGGTTCCGATGGTGACCGGGGACGCGACCGCGCTGCCCTTCGCGGACGGCGTGTTCGATGCGGCGACCATCTCGTTCGGCCTGCGCAACGTGCACGACCCCGCGGCGGGCCTGCGGGAGATGGCCCGGGTGGTACGCCCCGGCGGGCGCCTCGTCGTGTGCGAGTTCTCGACGCCCACGTGGCGGCCGTTCCGGACCGCTTATATGGAGTACCTGATGAAGGCCCTGCCGATGGTGGCGACGCGGGTCTCGTCGAATCCCGACGCGTACGTATACCTGGCGGAGTCCATCCAACGCTGGCCGGATCAACGGGCCCTGGCGGAGATCATTCGCGACGCGGGCTGGAACTCGGTTCGCTGGACCGACCTCACCGGCGGCATCGTCGCCCTCCATTGGGCACAGCGGTAGCCGGGCTGCGACGGGTACCACGTGGAGCGAAAGAATGCTGTGCATGCCGTTAGGCTGACGGACGTGGAGAACAGGGTAGCGGCACTCGACCTCGGTTCCGACGCCTTCGCGGCGGACCTGCGCGCCGACTTGGCGGGTGTCGAGGCGGTGATCCGGGAGGGGATCGGGACCGCGCACGGTTTCGTGATCGAGGAGGCCCTGCACCTGTTCGAGGCCGGCGGCAAGCGCTTCCGGCCGATGTTCACCCTGCTCGCCGCGCGGATCGGGCCGGACCCCAAGAACCCGGAGGTCGCGATCGCGGCTGCGGCGCTGGAGACGACCCACCTCGCAACCCTGTACCACGACGACGTGATGGACGAGGCCGACACCCGACGCGGCGCGCCGTCGGCCAATTCCCGCTGGGGCAACAGTGTGGCGATCCTCGCGGGTGATTTCTTGTTCGCCAAGGCCTCGGGCTACGGCGCGGAGCTCGGACCGCGCGCCGTCGGGGTGATCGCCAAGTGCTTCGCCGAGTTGGTCACGGGGCAGATGCTCGAGCTCAAAGGTCCGGTGGATTCGTCGGGTCAGCCTATGGATCCGGTTCAGCACTACCTCGACACGATCTGGGGCAAGACTGCGAGCCTCATCGCGACCTGCGGGCTGCTGGGCGGGCTGCACGGCGGCTGCTCCCAGGACGTCGCCCAGCGGCTCTACCGGATCGGTTCCGCGGTGGGGATGGCTTTTCAGATCAGCGATGACATCATCGATATCAGCTCGGCGGCGCAGCAATCGGGCAAGACCCCCGGCACCGACCTGCGGGAGGGGGTGCACACGTTGCCGGTGTTGCATGCTCTGCGTGACCCCGGGCCCGACGGAGACCGGCTACGCGAGCTGCTCGTCGGCCCCCTCACCGACGATGCCCTGGTGGCCGAGGCCATCGAGCTGTTGGGCCGCTCGGAGGGCATGAAGCGCGCGAAGGTCACCCTCGAGCAGTACGCCGACGACGCGCGTGCCGAGCTGGCAGGGCTGCCCGAATCGGAGGCGCGGGCTCGGTTCGAGGATCTGGTGGCGTTCACCGTCGCCCGCCTCGGCTAGGCGGTCAACCGGTATTTCACGTGCGCGCCTCCGCGAACCGCTTCACCACCGCCGTGCTGCTCGGCCTGACTCCGGCCGCGTTGATGGTGGCGGCGGCGCTGTTCGGGCGGATCGCTCTGGTGGTGGCGCTGGTCGGCGGGATCGGGTTGTCGGCGTACGTGTACATGAGCAGTGCGTCGCTCGCGCTGCGGGCGATGCACGCGCGCAGGGTCTCCGAGCTGCAACAGCCGGTGCTGTACCGGATCGTGCGCGAGTTGTCGACCGTGGCGCGACGGCCGATGCCGGCCCTGTACCTCTCGCCCACCTCCGCCCCGACGGCGTTCGCGCTCGGGCACAACCAGCACACGGCGGCGTTGTGTTGCACGGCGGGTCTGCTGGACGCGCTGGATGAGCGACAGCTGCGGGCGGTGGTGGCGCACGAACTGACGCACGTCTACGAGCGCGACGCGCTCGTCTCGTCCGTAGCGGGAACGCTGGCGGCGGTCATCACCGGCCTGTCGGGCTTCGGCTATCTGATCGCCGGGTTCGAGAAACACGGTGACAGCGAGCACGTCCCGCGGGTGGTCGCTGCCGCGCTGGCGGTGCTGGGGCCCGCGGCCGGCGCCATCGTCCGGTGTTCCGCGCCGCGTTCGTGCGAGTATCACGCCGACCGCGCGGGAGCGATTTTGGCCGGCGACCCGCTCGCTTTGGCCGATGCCCTGCGCACCCTCTCCGGCCGGATCCGGGCGGCGCCCCTGCCGCCCGAGCCCGAGTTGGTCACCCAGGCCCACCTGATGATCCTGCCGCCGTTCCGAGACGACGAGCGGCTGGTCCGATGGTTCCGGGTCCACCCGCCGGTCGCCGAGCGGATCGCTCGGCTCGAGGCCATGGTCGGCGGGTGAAGCCGCCCCGGCATGGCCGGGGCGAATCCCGTCAGGCGGCGGTGTCGGCGGTATCGGGCTCCCGGTCCACCGGGACCGCCCGGCCGCTCCGCGCGAACAGGACGATTCCCACCACGCCGGCCGTGAGCCCGACGGCAGCGGCCACCGTCAGCGCCGCGGTGAGGCCGTCGGCGAACCGGGCGGCCGTGGCCGGGCGGGACGAACCCGCGGTTGCGGCGAAGACGCTGCCGAGCACTGCGACGCCGAGGGCGAAGCCCAGCTGACGAGCGGTGTTGACGGCGCCCGAGGCGACCCCGCTCATCTGCGGCGGCACCGCCGCGAGGGCCACCGACCCCAGTGCGGGGGCCGCGACCCCGACCCCGACCCCGATCACCGCGAGGCCGGGCGCCGCGGCGTACCAGTGCGAACCGGCGGAGATCGTCGTGAGCAGTCCGGCGCCCGCGCCGATCACCACCAGTCCGAGCCCGATCGTCCGCTGCGGCGGCGCACCGTCGAGCCGGTGGCCGAGCACGCCCGCGGCGACGAATGCGACCGCGCTCATCGGGAGCAGGGCGCACCCGGTGGCGACTGCCGACAAGCGCAGCACCTCCTGCAGCCAGATCGACAGCAGGACCGAACCGGAGAAGGCCGCGAAGTTCATTCCGGCCGCGCTCACCAGCGACGCGGTGAACCGGGGCTCGCGGAGCAACTGCAGTGGCAGCATCGGGTGTGCGGCGCGGGACTCGATCGCGACGAAGCCGACCAGGCCGAGCGCGGCGACCACCAGGGCGCCGACGGTCACCGGATCGCCCCAGCCGTTCTCGCCGCCGCGGATGACGCCGAGGATCAGCGCGCCCGCAGTGGCCGAGAACGCGGCGATCCCGGGTACGTCGAGGCCGACGCGGCGCCGCGTGGTCTCCCGGAACGCGACCGCGGACAGGGCCATCGCGACCACCGATACCGGGATGTTGACCATGAACACCCAGCGCCAGCCGGCCCACTGGGTGAGGATGCCGCCCAGCACCACGCCGATCCCGGCCGACGCACCGGACACTGCGCCCCAGACGCCGAACGCCACCGCGCGATCACGTCCCGTGTAGCTGGCGTGTACCAGCGCGATCGTCGTCGCGAACATCGCGGCGCCGCCGATTCCCTGGACGGCGCGGGCCGCGACGAGCGGGCCCCCAGAATCGGCCAGGCCGCACGCGAGGGAGGCCGCGGCGAACAAGGCCGTACCCGCGATGTACACGCGCTTGTGGCCGAGGTCGTCGGCTACCGCACCCATTCCGAGTACGAGCGCCCCGAGTACGAGGGCGTAGGCGTCGAGGACCCACTGGAGCGTCGCGAACGAGGCGCCCGTCGACCGGGCGATGTCGGGGAGGGCCACTGTCACGATGGTGACGTCGATGAGCAGCATGAATGTGCCGAGGCACGAGGCGATGAGAGGATTCCATTTCCGCATGTGACCAGGATCGTGCCGCCCGTCCCGAATCCTGCAACCGAGGACGGATATTGCTACGATTCCGGCTGTGGGACTGGAGAGTGCAGCCGAATCCTCCACGGTGAGCGATGTCGACCGCGGAATCATCCGGTGTCTCACCGAGGACGTCCGACTTCCGTTCGCGGCGCTGGGGTCGATCCTCTCGATGTCCGAACAGACCGCCAAGCGGCGCTACGAGGCGATGGTGCGCGCCGGCGTACTCCGCGTCGTGGCGATGCAGAACACGCAGGCCATGGGACTCGCTCGGTGGCAGCTACGGATGCGGCCGCGGCCGGGCGAAAGTCGTCGGCTCGCCGACCTGATCGCCCGACACCCGGACATCAGCTGGGTCGCCGAGGTGTCGGGTGGCTCCGAGGTGTCCGCGGTATACCGGCCACCGTCGGCGGCGGCCCGCGACGACCTGCTGTCGGACCGGCTGCCGCGCACCTCTCTGATCGCGGACATCACGATGCAGGCGATCCTGCTGCGCTTCCCCTCGGGCCGCGGCTTCCCCGGAGCGTCGGCGGTGCTCAGCGCCGATCAGGAACAGGCGCTCGCCGCCGCGGCCGACCCCGTGCATGCCATGGTCGACCTGACCGAATCGGCGTGGCCGTCCGACGCCGCCCCGTTGGGCGAACTCGACACGGCGATCATCGCCGAGTTGTCCGGCGACGGGCGCACTCCGTTCGCGCGGGTGGGACGCGCCGTCGGGGTGGCCCCGGCACGCGTGTCGCAGCGGGTGGCGGCCATGGTCCGCGCAGGTCAGCTGCACTTCGACATCGACGTCTCGGTGGCGGCCCTCGGCTTCCACCGGATCGCCCATGTGTATCTCGGGTGCGCGCCGTCGGCACTCGACCGCGTCGGCCGCGTCCTCGTGCGTGCGGACGAGGTGCCCTTCGTGGGGATGACGACGGGGCGCACCAACCTCATGTGCACCGCTCTGTTCCGTGACGATCACCACATGTACGAATTCGTCACGACCACGCTGGGCGCGCTGGACGGCATCACCTCGGTGGAGTTGGTCCCGGTGTCGCGACATGTGAAGTCGGCAGGGTCGTTCGCCGTCGGCACCCACCTGTCGGCGGTTCCCGGCGTGGGGCGTGCGCGGTAGTTCTCTCAGCGGTAGTTGACGAACTGCAGCGCCAGGTCGAGGTCGGCGGACTTGAGCAGCTGCTGCACCGCTTGCAGGTCGTCGCGCGATTTGCTGGACACGCGCAACTCGTCGCCCTGGATCTGGGCCTTGACCGCCTTGGGGCCCTGGTCGCGGATCAGCTTCGTGATCTTCTTCGCCTGGTCGCTCGCGATGCCCTCGACGATGGTGCCGGTGATCTTGAACTGCTTGCCCGACGCGATCGGGTCGCCGGCGTCGAACGCCTTGAGCGAGATGCCGCGCTTGATCAACTTCTCCTGGAAGACGTCCAGTCCGGCCTTCACGCGCTCCTCGGCGTCCGAGGTGAGCACCACCTTGTCCTCACCCGAGAACTCGACGGTGGTGTTGGTGCCGCGGAAGTCGTAGCGCTGGCTCAGCTCCTTGGACGCCTGATTGAGCGCGTTGGCGACCTCCTGGCGGTCGACCTTGCTGACCACGTCGAACGACGAATCGGCCACGAACTGCTCCTCACTGTTGACCTGCGGGTTTGCGCATCCCGGGTAGCGGCGTTGTATTCTACGTGCCGCTGCCGTTCACGGCGGCGGAGGCCGCCTGCCTGGTGCGGGCGTCCGGGGACACGGCACGTTGCCCGAGCGGCCAATGGGAGCGGACTGTAAATCCGTCGGCTTACGCCTACGTAGGTTCGAATCCTACACGTGCCACCCACCTGCGGCCCTCGACGAATCCTCGTCGGGGGCCGCTGCGGTGTCCCGGGTCTGCGCGCCGTCCCGCCGGCCACGCGCACGCCCAACGGCGTGCACTGACCAGCGGATTTGATCAATATGCGCCGCGGTGTGTAACCTCGTTGAGGCTCCAGGGCGGTCCGCGACGCGGGCGGTCCGAAGGCCCCCTTAGCTCAGTCGGCAGAGCGTTTCCATGGTAAGGAAAAGGTCGACGGTTCGATTCCGTCAGGGGGCTCGCTAGACCAGTGCTATACCGTTGCGGCGGTGTAGCCCAGGGCGGTGTAGCTCAGCTGGTTAGAGCGCACGACTCATAATCG
>CAJCHX010000165.1 GCA_903970215.1 Acidobacteriaceae bacterium | reverse complement strand
CAACGCCGCGGACATCCCCACCGACTCGCCGATCCCGGCCGAGGTGACGATGTGCCCCGCCACACCGTTGCCGAGCGCGCTGCCGGCTGCAGGCCAGATGCCCACGGGCAGCACGATGGCACGGATCTACCAGCGCGGACGGCTGCTGGTCGGCATCGACCTCGGCTCCAACCTGCTGTCCTACCGCGATCCCGTGACCGGCGCGATCAGCGGCTTCGATGTGGAGATCGCCCGCCAGATCGCCGCCGCGATCTTCGGCGACCCCACCAAGGTCCAGTTCCTGATCCTCTCCGACAACGACCGGATCGCCGCGCTGCAGAACGGCACCGTCGACGTGGTGGTGAAGACCCTGTCCGCGACCTGCGCCCGCACTGCGGCGGTCGCGTTCTCGGCCACCTACTTCCTGGCCCAGCAGCGAATCCTCACGCCGCGCACCATGCCGGTGAACACCGTCGGTGACCTGTCCGGGCGCCGGGTATGCGAAGTACGCGGGACCGACTCGCTGGACCGGATCCGCCGCCTGGTGCCGAGTGCGCAGGTGATCGCCGTCGACTCCTGGCCGGACTGCCTGGTGTTGCTGCAGCAGGGGCAGGCAGACGCCGTGTCGACCGACGATGCGATCCTCGCCGGCCTAGCCACCCAGGACCCCAATGTGGCCGTCAGCGGCCCGGACCTGGGGGAGGAGCCGTACGCCGTCGGAATCGGGAAACAGAATGTGGACCTGGTGCGTTTTGTCAATGCAGTGATTGTTCACATAGAACAGGACGGCACCTGGATGCAGTTGTACAACCAGTGGTTCGGCGCCACGCTCGGCCCCGTGTGGTCACCGCCGGCCGCGACTTTCACGAACGTGCCCTGATGAGCGTGGAACACCAGGACGAGGGGCAGCCGACGCAGGCGACGCAGGCGGCGGTTCCCGAGCGCGACGGGTCTCGTGACCTGGAGGATCCCGCGACCATCGGGGTCCCGATGGTCGGGCTCTTCGACGACGAGGACGA
The DNA here is from genome assembly GCA_903970215.1 of Acidobacteriaceae bacterium. Lineage (GTDB taxonomy): Bacteria > Actinomycetota > Actinomycetes > Mycobacteriales > Mycobacteriaceae > Tsukamurella. The sequence continues at coordinate 7,800 of CAJCHX010000165.1, read as the reverse complement.
GGACGAGGTGGGCCGCCCGAACGGCCCCGACGGCACGAACGACACGGACGCCACGTCGGACCCGGGCCGCCCGCCCGTCGGCACCCAGGTGACGCTGGTGCCCCCACCCGACGGCGCAGCGCGCGCCGGGACCGGCCTCCGCAACACACCGGCGCCCGCTCCGTCCGTGGCCGATACCGCCGCCACGCGCGCGGCGAGGCCCTCGCGCGTTCGGCCGCCGACCCCGGGAGAGACCGACGGCCTGGCCACCAGCCGCACGCTCGCCACCAACCGGATGGCCTCCCTCGGCATGCCCACCACCCACCTCTCGGGCCGGCGCCGGGTGGGCGGCGGCCTGGTGGAGGTACCGCGGATCACCGACGTCGACCCGTCGGACGTCATCAAGACCAACCCGATCATCGCGGAGGGAAGGCGATACTGCTGGAACTGTCGCAAGCCGGTCGGTCGCGAGCATGACGGACACCCGGGTGCACTCATCGGCAACTGTCCCCACTGCAGCGCCCGGTTCTCCTTCGCGCCGGCGCTCGAGCCCGGCGACATCGTCGCCGACCAGTACGAGATCCAGGGAGCCATCGCACACGGCGGCATGGGCTGGATCTACCTGGCCACCGACCTCAACGTGGTCGACCGCCCGGTGGTCCTCAAAGGGTTGCTCAACTCCGGTGACGACCAGGCGCAGGCCGCCGCGGTGTCCGAGCGCCGGTTCCTGGCCGAGATGACCCACCCGTCGATCGTCAAGATCTACAACTTCGTCGAGCACCCCGACCCCGACGGTACCCAGATCGGCTACATCGTGATGGAGTACGTTCCGGGCAAGACACTCAAAGACATTCTGGCGCATACGGATACACAGGTCGAGGTGGAACAGGCGATCGCCTACATCCTCGAGATCCTGCCCGCGTTGAGCTACCTGCACTCGTTGGGACTGGCCTACAACGACCTCAAGCCCGACAACATCATGATCAGCGAAGAAGACGTCAAGCTGATCGACCTGGGCGCCGTGGCCCCGCTGGGCGGATACGGATACATCTACGGCACACCGGGTTTCCAGGCCCCCGAGATCGCCACGTCGGGCCCCACGGTGGCGTCGGACGCGTACACGGTGGGTCGCACGCTCGCTGTGCTGACCGCGCATATCCCGATGGAGCACGGGCGCTACACCGACGGCCTGCCCGATCCGTCCGACGAGCCGAACCTCGAGCGGTACAACTCGCTGTACCGGCTGCTGGTCAAGGCCACCGACCCGAATCCGGAGCGCCGCTTCTCGTCCGCGGCCGAACTCACCGATCAGCTACTGGGAGTGCTGCGCGAGTGCCTGTCCACCAAGTCCGGCGACCCGCGCCCAGGCCTGTCGGTGGTCTTCACCCCGCAGCGTTCCACGTTCGGCGTCGAGCTCATGCTGCGTACGGTCGACCCGGACCCCGACCTGCACGAGGACAAGCTGGTCGCTTCGGAAGTACTTGCGGCACTGCCCATTCCCACGGCCAACCCGGCAGACCCCGCAGCCGGGGTGCTGGCGCTGACGATGCGCAGCGACCCCAACCAGATCCTCGACTCGCTCGCTGAGCTGCGCGCGAGCATGCGAAGCACCGTCGAGATCGATCTCGCCGAGGCGCGTGCCCATCTCGAGCTCGGCGAGGTGGACCAGGCGGTCGCGCTGCTCGACGACCTCGCCGAACGGGAGCCCCGTCGGTGGCAGGTGGCTTGGTACCAGGCCGAAGCGGCCTTGATGAAGGGCGAGTACGCGAAGGCATACGACTACTTCGAATCGGTCACCGACCAGACCCCCGGTGAGGCCGCACCCAAGCTGGCCGCGGCAGCGGCCGCCGAATTCTGTTACGAGAACGGCGAATCCGACCCCACCGCCTGGCTCGAGCGGGCCAGGACTCGATACGAGCTGGTCTGGCGCACCGACCGCGGGATCGTGTCGGCCGCGTTCGGTGCGGCCCGGATGCGCCGCGCCGCAGGGGACGTGGTGGGCACCGTCGAAGTGCTCGACCAGGTGCCGTCCACCAGTCGGCACTACCACTCCGCGCTGTGTTCGTCGGTGGTGACGCTGGTGCACGGACGCGATCTCGAACTGGTCACCGAGGATCAGCTCCGCGAAGCCGCTCGCCGGCTCCGGACGCTCCCCAAGTCGGAGTGGCGGCGACTGCAACTCCGTGGTCTGGTGCTCGGGGTGTGCCTGGGCTGGGTGCAGCACCGGAACCAGCACGGCCGACTGGCCGACAAGGCGCTGTTCCTCGATCACCCCATGACGGAGCGGGGCCTGCGCGAGGCCACCGAACAGGCGCTTCGCGATCTGGCGGCGCTTGCGGAGCGGAAACGGCAGCGGCACGCACTCGTCGATCTCGCGAACGCGATCCGACCGCGCACCATGTGGTGATCGGCGCCGTGGTCACGATCGCAGTGCATAGGCGACGGCGTCCCCTCCTCGGCGATGCCCGGCCGTCCCGACCGCGATCGTGACCACGCCGCCGGTGTCAGTTCTGGGCGAGATACACCTGGGTGGGCGCAATCCGCCCCCGTAGCACGGTCTCCGGGCCGGGACGCCAGCGCGCCGCCTCCTCGGGCCCCGCGGCCGCCACGGCCGCCTCGGACACCCACGGCACGCTCGGGTCTGCTTTGGCGGCCGACGACAATCGCGCCGCCTCGTTCACCGGATCGCCGATCACGGTGTACTCGAAACGGTCCGCGGCGCCCACGTAACCGGCGACCACCTCCCCGTACGAGACGCCGCAACCCGCCGAGATCTCGGGGACCTCGGCCACGAGCCGACTCGTCATCACTCGGGCGGCCTCGAGCGCCGCGGCCGCCGGATCCGGCAATGCGGTGGGGGCACCGAAGATCGCCAGTACCGCATCGCCCTCGAACTTGTTGACCAGACCGCCCCGTTGGTTGACCTCCTCGACCACCACGCCGCAGAACTGGTTGAGAAGCGTCACCACCTCAGTGGCCCGCCTCGTCAACGCCAGGGTGGTCGACCCCACGAGGTCGATGAACACCACTGCCACGGTGCATTCGACCCCACCCAACTCCGGCCGCGACTCGATAGCGGCTTGGGCCACCTGCGCACCCACCTGGCGGTTGTACAGGTCGCGGACCAGCTCACGTTCGCGCAGCCCCGCCGCCATCGAGTTGAATCCGGCCTGCAACGCACCCAGCGTCGACGGATCGTAGACCGCGACCTCCGCGTCGTACCGCCCCCGTTCCACCTCCAACATCCCGTCGATCACGCCGCGCAGCGGACCGGTGATGCGGGACAGATTGAGCAGCGTGAGCGTGAGCCCGGTCGCCACCGACATCGCCGACAGCACCAACACGCTCACGGCCAGCTGGGTCACGGTGACATCGCCGACGGTCAACGCGGACACCATGATCAGGATCATTCCGAGCAGCGGCAGCCCGGACCCCAACAGCCACGAGCCCACCGACCGCACCGCAAGGCCTTGCTGGCGCCGCGCCGGCACATAGGAGCCGAGAACGATCGCCGTGATCGGCCGCATGACCAGTCCCGCGAGCTGGTAGACGACGCCGCACACCACGAACCCCGCCAGCGTGATGACCCCCACGATCTTGGGAACCAGCCGCAGATCGTGGTAGCCGTACAAGCCCCCGAACAGGGCGGCGCCGAACAGCCAGATGCTCAGTTGCATGAGGGTCAACCACGTCGGCAGCGCGAGGGTGCATCGCGCCTGGGACGCAGTGGGGACACCGGAGCGAGTGACCCAGTGCAATCGCGTCCACACCACGAACATCCCCCGCACGTGCCCGAGGACGAACGCCACGACCAGGGTGACCGGCAGAACGACGCTGTTCACGATCCCCAGTCCCGGCTGGAAGATCGACGGTGCGGGGATACCCACCGTGATCAACAGCACCGCGAAGCCCAGCGCGATCAGGTTGGCGCCGTAGCTGGCGACCGCGAGTAGGACCGAGGTGCGCACGCGAAGCATCCGGCGGCTGTCGCCCCGGCGCCCGAGGAGGATCCAGCCGTAGTAGCCCCGCCCCTCCATGGAGCTACACCGCCGCCGCGGCACGGGCGATCGCCAGCTCCTCGTTGGTGGGCACCACCAGCACAGCCACCTCGGCGTCGGCGGGCGAGATGCGAGTGGGCACGACGGCCCGTCCGGTATTGAGCTCCGGATCGACGACGATGCCGTACCGCTCCATCCCGGCCAGCGCGTCGGCGCGGATTCCCCGGTCGTTCTCACCGACACCCGCGGTGAAGGTGATTGCATCGAGGCGGCCGAGCTCCACCATGTAAGCCCCGATGTACCGGCGCAGGCGGTGCACGTACACGTCGTAGGCGAGCTGCGCCGCCTCGTCGCCGGCCTCGATCATCCCGCGGACCGCGCGGAAGTCGTTCTCCCCGCACAGGCCTTTGAGCCCGGACCGGCGGTTGAGCAGGTCGTCGATCTCATCGACGCCGAGCCCGATGGCGCGGTTCAGGTGCAGCACCAGTCCCGGATCGATATCGCCCGAGCGAGTCCCCATCACCAGGCCCTCGAGCGGCGTCAGACCCATCGACGTGTCCACCGCGCGGCCGCCCCGGACCGCCGACGCCGACGCACCGTTGCCCAGGTGCAGCACGATCTGGTTGACATCGGCGATGGGGCGGCCCAGGAACTCGGCCACCTTCCTCGAGACGTACTGGTGCGAGGTGCCGTGGAAACCGTAGCGGCGCAAGGCGTACTTCTCGGCGACCTCCGCATCGATCGCATAGGTAGCCGCCGCGGCGGGCAGGTCGTAGAAGAATCCGGTGTCGAACACCGCGACCTGCTTGACGCCGGGAAGCAGTTCGCGCGCCACCTCGATCCCTTCCACGTTGGCCGGGTTGTGCAGCGGCGCCAGGCTCGACAGCCGACGGATCTCGGCGAGGACGGCATCGTCGATCACCGTGGGCGAATGGAAGCTGCGGCCCCCGTGGACCACCCGATGCCCCACCGCCACCAGCCCGGTGAGATCGATTCCAGCGGCGGCGAACTCGTCGAACACCAGCCGCAGAGCGGCCCGGTGGTCAGGCACATCGGTCTCGCCGATCCGCTCGACTATCCCCGACACCACCACGTTGCCGGTATCCGGATGCACCAGTTGGTATTTCAGCGACGACGAACCGGAATTGAGGACCAGGACGGTACCGCTCGCCGCGGCACCGTCCGCCCGGCTCGCGATGTTATCGCTCACTTCTCCCCCAACGCCTGCGCCTGGATGGCGGTGATCGCCACCGTGTTCACGATGTCTTCTACCAGGGCACCGCGCGACAGGTCGTTGATCGGGGCATTCAGCCCCTGTAGCACCGGGCCGATCGCGACGGCGCCCGCGGATCGCTGGACCGCCTTGTAGGTGTTGTTCCCGGTGTTGAGGTCGGGGAAGATCAGGACCGTCGCCTGGCCCGCCACCGGAGAGTTCGGCATCTTCGCAGCTGCGACACCCGGGTCGACCGCGGCGTCGTACTGGATCGGCCCCTCGGCCAGGATCTGTGGGGCGCGCTCGTGCACCAGCCTGGTCGCCTCCCGCACCTTCTCGACGTCGACCCCCGACCCGGACTCCCCCGTGGAGTACGACAGCAACGCCACCCTGGGTTCGATACCGAACTGGGCGGCGGTCTCGGCCGACGAGATCGCGATGTCCGCAAGCTGCGTGGCCGTCGGATCGGGGACGACGGCGCAGTCGCCGTACGCGAGCACCTTGTCGGACAGGCACATCAGGAAGATGCTCGACACCGTCGACACTCCAGGACGCGTCTTGATGATCTCGAATGCCGGCCGGATGGTGTGGGCGGTGGTGTGCGCGGCCCCCGACACCATTCCATCGGCCAGCCCGAGGTACACCATCAACGTCGCGAAATACGACACGTCCACCACGGTCTCGGCGGCGCGCTCGAGCGTCATACCCTTGTGTTTGCGCAGCTCGTAGTACGTATGGGCGAACCGATCGACCAGATCGGTCGCGCGGCGCGGCTCGAGCACCGTCGCCGCCTCGAGGTCCACTCCCAACTCCGCCGCGCGGGCCCGGACCCGGGACTCCTGGCCGAGGATCGTGAGTTCCGCGACCTCACGGCGGATCAGGCGGCCCGCGGCACGCAGGATGCGGTCGTCATCGCCCTCCGGCAGCACGATGTGCTTGCGCTGCGCCCGAGCACGGGCGATGAGCTGGTACTCGAACATCTGCGGGGTGACCACATCGGGGTTGGACACCTGGAGCGTCTCGAGCAACTCATCCGAGGGGATGTACTTCTCGACCAGCGCGAGCGCGACATCGATCTTGCGCAGCGACGCCAACCCCATCCGGCCGCGGGTGGACGCGGCGATGCGCGCCGCGTCGTAGGTACCCTGCGGGACAGAGATGATGGGCACGTTGGGCTTGAGGCCGTCGACCAGCGCGGCGATCATCGGATGCGGGGTGTAGCCGCCGTTCAGCAGGATGCCCGCGAGCGACGGGAAGTTGACCGCCCGGTGCGAATTGACCAGCGCGAGCAGCACATCCGAGCGATCGCCGGGGGCCACCACGGCGACCCCTTCGGTCAGCCGCTCCAGAATGTGCTCGACGGTCATGCCGCCGACGAGGACCGACATCGCCTCACGGGACAGCAGCTCCGGGTCGCCCCACAACAACTTCCCGCCGAGCGCGCCCATCAACTCGCTCATCATGGGAGCGACCAGCACCGGTTCCTCGGGTAACGCCCAGGCGGGCCGGCCCTCGGCGCGCAGCGCGGCGATGACGGCGGGAATCTGGTCTGGGTCGCAACGATTGGCGACGATGGCGGCGGTATGGCCGTGATTGGCGCGGATCTCCGTCATCGCCTGTTCGGCGACCGCGGCTACCTGCTCGGGAGTCCGGCCCAGCGCTTTGACGGCGAGGAGGATGGAGGAGCCCAGGTTCACCGCGACGCGCGCATTGAAGGCGAGTTCGGTCGGCGAGGTGACGTCGGTGTAATCCGAGCCCAGAACCAGCACGAAGTCGCATCTGTCCGCGACGGCGTGGAAGCGGGTCACGATCTCGCCGAGCGCCGCGTCGGGGTCCTCGTGCACCTGCTCGTAGGTGACGCCCACGCAATCGTCGTAGTCGAGGTCGGCCGTAGCCTGTTCGAGCAGCAGTTCCAGGATGAAGTCCCGTCCCCCTACGCCCGTCACGCGCGGTACCGGCCGGAACACGCCGATCGTCCAACCCGTCGAGGCGAGCAGATTCATCGCCCCTAGGGCGATGGTGGACTTCCCGGTGTCCCCTTCGGGGGATGCGATGTAGATGCTCGAAGTCTTCGGGCGCGCGACCATGGCCTTACTATTCCAGCCCGCACATGGCAGGCACTACACCGCGTTCGTGCGGCTGCGCCGTCACCCCAACTTCCGCAGCCGCGGCTCCAGATCGGCGGCGAACAGATCCAGGAACCGGCGCTGGTCGTGCCCCGGCGCGTGGAACACCAGGTGATTGAGCCCGGCGTCGGTGTACTGCTTGACCTGCGCCACCGCGTCGTCGGGATCCGACGCGACGATCCACCGCTTGGCCACCTGCTCGATCGGCAGCTCGTCGGCCAGCCGTTCCATCTCGGCCGAGCTGTTGACGCTGTGCTTCTGTTCCGCGGTCAACGACAGCGGTGCCCAGAACCGGGTGTTCTCCAAAGCCTTCTCGGGGTCCGGGTCGTAACTCAGTTTGATCTCGATCATCTTGTCGATCAGCGCGACATCGCGACCGGCCTTCTCGGCTCCCTCAGCGACGGCGGGGATGATCTTCTCGGTGTACAGATCCATCCCTTTGCCCGACGTACAGATCACACCGTCGCCGGCGCGGCCCGCGTAG
>CAJCHX010000164.1 GCA_903970215.1 Acidobacteriaceae bacterium | reverse complement strand
GCGGAGCTCGTGCACATCGAGTACCGACGTTCCCTCGCCGACCGGATGGCGGGCCGCCCCGGCGAGGCCCGCCGGATCACCGTGACGGGCGAATCCGGCGCGTTCAGCCTGGAAGCCGATGGTGACCGCCTGACCGCGGAGGCCCGCCGCATCGTCGGCGGCGTGGTGCTCTCGCGCACGCCGATCACCATCGAGGAGTGGACGCACCGCCTCGCCGTCGAGTTGCGCGCGCTGGCAGCGCGCAGTGACTCCGCGCGGCTGGCGCTGGGAAAGGTCCTCGGTGTCGAGTAAGCCGGGCTCGGTGTCGAACAATCCGGGCACAGCGCCGAACGATCCGGGCACAGCGCCGAGCCGACCGATGCCGAGCAGTACGGACGCGGGGCCCGACCAGGCGACCCGCGACGAGACTGCAAGACAACCCCCGCCCTTCGCCTGGCGGGAGGTGGGTGTGGTGGTGCTGATCGCCGCGATCGCCACCATCTTCACCGCCAGCCGCTACCACCTCTTCGGCGACGAGCTGTACTTCGTGGCGGCCGGCCGCCACCCGGCGTGGAGCTACGCGGACAACGGCCCGATGATTCCACTGCTTGCCCGCCTCGGCGAAGCGCTGCCCGGCCACACACTTGTCGGCTACCGGCTGGCCGGGGTGATCCTCACGGTGGTGGCTGTCGCGATCGCCGCTCTGATCGCGCGCGAGCTGGGTGGGGGACGCGCAGCACAGGTACTCGCCGCCACGGCGTGCGCGACCTCGCCGATCCTGCTGCAATGGGGCGCGTTGCTGTGCACGAACTGCGTCGACAGCCCGATCTGGACTGCAGTCACCTGGCTTCTGGTCCGCTGGGTACGCAACCGATCGGACCGGCTGCTGCTCGCTGCGGGCGTGCTGACGGCGATCGACGTGCAGGACAAGTGGCTGATCCCGCTGCTCTGGGTGGGGATAGCCGCAGGCTGCGCCGCGTGCGGGCCCCGCGAACTGCTGCGTCGTCCTCTGTTGTGGGTCGGCGGCGCTGTCACCGTCGTCTCGATGCTCCCGGGTCTCGTCTGGCAGGCGCACCGTGGCTGGCCGCAACTGAAGCTGACCGGCGTGGTCGCCTACGAGGACGGCTTCGTGGGCGGTCGCGCGATCCTGGTGCCGGCGGCGATGTCGGGCGCGGGGATCCTGGGCGCGGTACTCGTGGTCTACGGCCTCTGGCGCCTGTTTCGCAGCCCGCACCTGCGCGATTACCGGTTTATCGCGGTGACGACCGTGATCGTCGTCGCAGCTGTGGTCGTGTCCGGCGGTCGTGCGACCTATCCGTCCGGATTGTTCGCGGTCCTGATCGCGGCCGGTGCGGTGGAGCTGACCCGCGGCGGCGCACGTCGTTGGGTGCGCCGGGCGACGATCCCCGTGGTGATCGCCTCTCTGGCGCTGGTTTCGGCAACGATCCCATACAAGCCGGCCGACTCGGTCACGGTGCCCACCAGCATCTACCCGGTGGCCGTGAACATGGCGGTCTACGGGCAGTTCGGCTGGCCCGGGCTGACCCGCGAGGTGGAGCAGGCGGTGGCCGCGCTTCCGCCCGATCGCCGGCCGGGCGCGATCATCACCGACTTCTACTGGTACGCATCTGCACTCGAGTACTACGGGCACAACGCTCTCCCGCCGGTGTACAGCTACAACCGCGGCTACTGGTATTTCGGCCAACCGCCCGGCTCGGTGCAGGCGTTGTGGATCGGGGAACAAGACGACCAGCAGCGGCCACGCTCGGCCTGCGCATCGGTCACCCAAGTCGGAACTGTAGGTCGACACCTGCCGGGAGTCGTCGCTCGACAACTCGTGATGCATCGCGTCGGATTCCCGGTGTCCTCGGCAGGCTTGACCCTGTGGCTGTGCACTCCGCGACAACCGTGGTCACAGCTGTGGCACGGACTCGACAAGATCTGACGGCGCGGTCGGTGGCAGCCCGCCGGGGTCGCCGGTATCTTGGATCCCGTCACATACGAACGGAGCACCCTGCATGCGCATGCTCGCCGCGCCACCTCCAGGAGATGAGCGGCGACCGGTGTACGGTCCGCGTTGGAACTCCCTCACTGCGGCGCTGAAGCTGAGTCGCGATCCCAGGCGAACGGCCCGCGAGCTGCGTGGCGAGTTCGGGAACGTGAGCTTCATCAGCGTCCTGGGTCGCAAGGTGGTGGTGGCGCTCGGCCCCGAGGCCGCCGAGGAACTCACCCGAAACCGCGACCGGACGTTCGCCACCGGGCCGGTGTACGAATTCGCATTCGGCAGTTTCTTCCGCCGGGGAATGATCCTCCTGGACGCCGAGGAACATCGCAGCCACCGTCGGATCATGCAGCACGCCTTCACGACAGCGCGGCTGGCCACGTACACCGAACAGCTCCAACCCGTCATCGAGGACGCCATCGAGGCGTTTCCCGAGGGGCCGGTGGACATGCGCGCGCAATTCAAAGCCCTGACTCTGGACGTGGCCCTCAAGGTGTTCGTCGGCGTCACACTGCCCCGCGCCGAGGCGGACGAGATCAACGCGGCATGTGTCGACATGATCGAGGCAGCGGGCGCGGTGGTGCGCGCGCCGATACCGGGGACCAAGTGGCAACGCGGGCTGCGCGGCCGTAGGCGGGTCGAGCGATTCTTCCGCGAGCTCCTGCCGGTCAAGCGCGCCGAGCCCGGCCCGGACCTGTTCTCGGCCCTCTGTGCCGCTCAGGACGAGCACGGAGCGGTTTTCACCGACGACGACGTGATCAACCACATGATCTTCATCCTGTTCGCCTCCCACGACACCGCTACCGTCGCACTGACCGAGGCCGCCTATCAGCTGGCCGAATCACCCGAATGGCAAGAGAAGTCGCGAGACGAGGCGCTCGAGGCGCCGGCGGATCTCACGTACGCGGGACTCGCGGACCTGCCCGTGCTCGATATGGTGACCCGTGAGGCGCTTCGCATGCGCCCGCCGGTCCCCGTCATCCCACGGGCGGCGACCGCCGACACCCACATCGTCGGCCATTTCGTCCCGAAAGGCGCCTTCGTGATCACGCTCACCGAGGCGAACCACCACCTCCCCGACGTTTGGGACGACCCCGACACGTTCGATCCCGGCCGATTCTCGTCCGAGCGGCACCGCCCCGAGCATCGGATGGCGTGGATGCCGTACGGAGGCGGCGTGCACCATTGCATCGGGATGCACTTCGCACGCATGGAGGTGCTGACCACCCTGCACCACCTCCTGCGAACGGTCGAGTGGTGTGCCGAGCCGGGCCATACGATGCACAACCGTGGCCTGACCGCCCACGCGGCCTTCACCGCCACGGTTCGGCGCCGGGCAGAGCACCCGTGTGTCGATGCCGCCTGGGTGTCGACCTGCGACGAGCCGTGACCCGGGTCCTGGCGTACACGTCGCCGGGCCGAGGCCACTTGTTCCCAATGACGCCGCTGCTCACCGAGCTTCACGACCGCGGCGTCGAGGTGCACGTGCGGACCCTCGCTGCCGAGGTCGAACGGGTCCAGCAGAGCGGGCTGCACGCGCGCGCCGTCGATCCCCGGATCGAGGCGATCGTGTCGGGCGACGGAGACGCCCGCTCGGTGCGCGACGCGTTCGCGCGCTCTGTGCGGATGTTCGCAGACCGCGGGTACCTCGAGGTCCCCGACCTGCGGGCCGCCGTCGACGAGGTCCAACCCGACTTCCTACTTGTCGACGCGAACACGTGGGGGGCGCTGGCGTTCGCCGAGTCCGCGGGCCTGCCGTGGGCATGTTTCAGTGCGTCCCCGATCCCCCGCCGCTCACCTGGATTGCCGCCGTTCGGGCCGGGGCTACCGCCCGACCAGTCGCGACTCGGCCGCATCCGGGACGCCGTCACGAACACCGTGATCACGAAGGCACTGACCGGCTCGGTGCGGCCGACCATCAACGAGATCCGTGCGAGCGTGGGTCTCCCTCCGATCCGTGACGCGGACGACGTGTTCAGCACGCCGCCCATCCTGTTCCTCGCCACGGCTGAACCGTTCGAGTATCCCCATCCGGACTGGGACAACGTGGTGTATCTGGGTGCCTGTGAATGGGACCCGCCGCAGCAGCCGCCGC
>CAJCHX010000163.1 GCA_903970215.1 Acidobacteriaceae bacterium | reverse complement strand
TCGTCACCGGTGCCACCGGCCACGCCCCTGCGGTCGTACACCAGGTCCAACGCCGTCTTACGCTGCTCCTCGGGGATCCGGCTCATCGGCAGGATCTTGGAGGCGTGCAGGATCGCCGTGTCGAGCCCCACGTCGACCAGTTCGTTGAGGAACACCGAGTTGAGCACCTGGCGGGCGGCCGGGTTGAGGCCGAAGGACACATTGGACAGTCCGACGGTGAAGTGCAGCGTCGGGTACTTCTCCTTGAGCCGCCGCACGGCTTCGATGGTCTCCAGGGCGTCGCGCCGAACCTCCTCCTGGCCGGTGGAGATGGGGAACACCAACGGGTCGATGATGATGTCGTCGATCCCCAGACCCCAGTTGCCGGTGATGTCGGCGATCAGCCGGTCCGCGATCCGGATCTTCCAGTCGGCGGTGCGGGCCTGGCCCTCCTCGTCGATCGTGAGGCCGACGACGGCCGCGCCGTGCTCCTTCGCCAGCGCCATGATGCGAGTGAAGCGCGAGTCGGGACCGTCGCCGTCCTCGTAGTTCACCGAGTTGACTGCGCAGCGGCCACCGAGGTGTTCGAGCCCAGCGGCGATCACGGCCGGCTCCGTGGAGTCGATCATGATCGGCAGGGTCGAGGCCGTCGCCAGCCGAGATGCCAGCGCCGTCATGTCGGCCGCGCCGTCCCGGCCGACGTAGTCCACGTTCAGATCCAGCATGTGGGCGCCGTCGCGCGTCTGGTCCTTCGCGATATCCAGGCACTTCTGGTAGTCGCCGGCCAACATCGCGTCGCGGAACGCCTTGGAACCGTTGGAGTTGGTGCGCTCACCGATCATCAGGATCGAGCTGTCCTGGGCGAACGGAACAGCCGTGTACAGCGAGCTGATCGAGCTCTCGGGCCGAGGCGCCCGCTGGGGGGAGACGGTGCTGCGCACCGCTTCGGCCACCTGGCGGATGTGCTCGGGTGTCGTGCCGCAGCAGCCGCCGACCATCGACAGGCCGTAGTCGCCGACGAATCCGGACAGCGCCTCTGCCAGCTCCGGGGCGGTGAGCGGGTACTCGGCGCCGTTCGCGCCCAGCACCGGCAGCCCGGCGTTGGGCATCACCGATACGGGTATCGCGGCGTGCTGCGACAGGTAGCGCAGGTGCTCGCTCATCTCGGCGGGCCCGGTGGCGCAGTTGAGACCGATCATGTCGATGCCCAACGGTTCGAGCGCGGTGAGCGCCGCGCCGATTTCGGATCCCAGAAGCATCGTTCCCGTCGTCTCGACGGTTACATGCGTGATCACCGGAATGCGGCGACCGAGCCGGTCCATGGCGCGGCGTACGCCCAGCACGGCGGCCTTGACCTGCAGCAGGTCCTGGCAGGTCTCCACGAGGAACGCGTCCGCGCCGCCGTCCAGCATGCCGAGGGCGGCCTCGGTGTACGCGTCCCGGATCACCGCGAACGTCGTGTGCCCCAGCGTCGGCAGTTTTGTGCCCGGGCCCAGCGAGCCGAGCACGAACCTGGGCGTACCGTCCCACGACGGCCCCATTTCGTCGGCGACGCGACGGGCGATCGCGGTCCCCTTCTCAGCGAGTTCCCGAATGCGGTCGCCGATGTCGTAATCGCCGAGGTTGCTCAGGTTACAACCGAAGGTGTTGGTCTCGACCGCGTCCGCACCGGCCTCGAAGTACGCCCGGTGGATGCCCTCGAGCACGTCGGGCCGGATGTCGTTGAGGATCTCGTTGCATCCCTCGAGGCCGCGGAAGTCGTCCAGCGTCAGATCCGCCGCCTGCAGCATCGTGCCCATCGCACCATCGCCGATCAGAACGCGGCGCCGGGCCGCCTCCAGGAACGTCGACTGCAGCGGCTGCTGATGCGATTGGGTCATATGCCAAGGGTAGTGGGTCGGTTCAAATCGGTAGTCGAGGTGGAGCCGCGGGATCGATGCGGAACCATTGCACAGTCCGACGAGCGCCGGCGTTGGCAGTCGTACCGAGCCCGGCCCAGTCGATGCCGGACTACGCAGCCCGCACCCTCGAACCGTACGCTTGGCGGGTGACGTCCTATCCACGGCTGGTGAACCCGATTCTGATCGCGGCGTTCGAGGGATGGAACGACGCGGGCGATGCCGCGAGCGGAGCGGTAGAGCATCTCGAGCTCTCCTGGGATGCGCAGTTGATCACCGAGATCGACTCGGACGACTTCTACGACTTCCAGGTGAACCGCCCCACCATCAAGCAGGTCGACGGCGTCACCAGGGCGATCGAATGGCCGTCGACGACGCTGTCGGTGTGCCGCCCGCCCGGCAGTGAGCGCGACGTCGTGTTGCTGCGCGGGATCGAGCCGAACTTCCGATGGCGCGCATTCTGCGGGCAGTTGCTCGATATCTTCCGCGACCTGGGCGTGGACACCGTCGTCATTCTGGGCGCGCTGCTCGCCGACACCCCGCATTCGCGTCCCGTTCCCGTCACCGGAACCGGGTACGACGAGGACTCCGCGAAGCGGTTCGGTATGGAGCAGAACCGGTACGAGGGCCCGACGGGGATCACGGGAGTGCTGCAGGATGCGTGCGTGCGGGCAGGGGTGCCGGCCATCTCGTTCTGGGCGGCGGTGCCGCACTACGTATCGCAGCCCCCGAATCCGAAGGCGACCGTGGCCCTGTTGACCCGTGTGGAAGAGGCCTTGGACCTGCCCGTGCCACTGGGCGAGTTGCCCGCGCGGGCACAGGAGTGGGAGGAGGCCGTCTCGGAGATGGCAGCCGACGACGACGAGGTGGCCGAGTACGTCCGCGGACTCGAGGAGCGTGGCGACGCGGCGACCGAGCTGCAGGACGTGGCGAAAGAGATCGACGGCGACGCCATCGCCGCGGAGTTCGAGAAGTACCTCCGCCGGCGCGGCGGCCCCGGTGCCGGGCCGTGACGTGAGGTGACGTGCAATCGTTTCGTCAGGCGGTGACGGGTGGGAGCATCCCGGGACCTTCGTGCGATTCGTGGACTACCGGGTTGCGATGACCGGGGTCATCGCGCCCTCTGGGGTGGTTCGGTTGTGTCTGTGCTTGCGCCGAGCCACATCCGGAATGGCACACCTGTTCGGACAACACGCCATATCGAACATCCACCGGACATGAACTTCAGGGCACTACGAAAAACTCTGCTGCACAGGGAAAGTCGATGCGGTAACTCGGTCGGCTCATCGAACGGCGCAGCGGGTCAGCCGATCCGTTCGATCGAGACGACCGGTGTGGTGATGCGCCAGGTCCGCACGTCCGGATCGTCCGCTGCGCGCACCCAGAACTGCGCAGACTCGCCGACCCGGCACGCCTTGATACCGAGCAGCGGGATGTCCTCCGAGTCCCGGCGCAGGGCACTGATCCCCCACTTGTCGTCGTCACGCTCGCCCGCGATACCCGGAGCGCGCATCAGGGTCATCTCCCCCAGGTCGAGCACATAAGTGGACGTGCGCGTCTGCACGGTCCAAACGCCCTCGGTCAGCTCGGGGGACAGTTCGCGAACGGTCTTCACAGGCGATGAATATAGCGGCGCGGCACGAGGTACCGAGCGCTCCGGCCCGATTCACCGGCCTTTTCGTCCGTGAGCCCGTAGATCGGCACCTCGTCACGCAGCGGTTTCCGCAGGCACGGAGGCGGGGTCGACGCCCAACAACGCGTCGATGGCCAGCGCCATCGCGGCGGGAGCGC
>CAJCHX010000162.1 GCA_903970215.1 Acidobacteriaceae bacterium | reverse complement strand
GTCCGCCCGCGGAGTGCCCGATCCACACGGCGTTCCCGGACTGCTCCCGAACCCGCCGCAGCACGTCGACGGTGTCGTCCGGCCTCCCCGGGTGGCGGGGGTACTCGACCAACCAGACCGGAATCCCCTGTTGCGCCAGGGCTTGCGCCAGCGGACGCAGGTACCCACGATCGATGTCGGGACGCCAGTAACCCCCATGCACCAACACCACCGCCGGCGGGGCGTCCGGCCCGAACCGTTCGATGACGTCGTCGTGCGCCGCGTCGCCGGACACGATCACCCCTGCCGGTATCCGGTTGCTCGCCAGGCGCTCGAGCGCCTCCTCTTCGGACTGGTGGGGAGCCGATTCCTGCCGCGTCTCGGTCATACGCGTAACTTATCAGTTGTCACGCTCAGCTCAGAATGCGTTGCATGTACACCAGATCGAGCCAGCGACCGAACTTGATGCCCACCTCGGGCATCTGCCCGACCACCCCGAACTCGAGCTTGCGGTGCAAAGCGACGGAGGCCAGGTTGCTCGCCTCGATGGCAGCGACGATCACGTGCACGTCGGACTTCTGGGCGCGGGCGATCAGCGCGCGCATCAACGCCTCCGCGATGCCGCGGCGGTAGAAACTCTCACCCACGTACACCGAGTTCTCCACAGTGTGGCGGTAGCCGGACTTCGTCTTCCACGGCCCGAAGGTCGCATACCCGGCCAGGGCACCGTCGACGATTGCGGCGAGCACCGGGAAGCCCGCCGCCGTCCGTTCCGCGAACCATTGGCGGCGTTCGTCGAGGTCGGTGGGCTCATCGGTCCAGATGGCGGTGGAGTTGAGCACCGCGTCGTTGTGAATGGCGAGGATCGCCGGGAGGTCGTCGGTGGTCGCATCGCGGATCTCCATGGAGCAACGATAGGCCGCAGGTGCCCGAAGCTCAGCGCGGGCACACCCCGACATTCGCAGCCCGCTACGCGTCGGGGTAGATCCGCGGCAGCTCCGACGCCTTACCGGTGAACTCGGCCGGGCGCTTCTCCAGGAACGCGGCTACGCCCTCCTTGCCGTCGCCGATCGACGTGTAGAACATCGCCAGCGAGTCCGACAGGTGCGCATCCAGCGGGTGCGGAGCGGCGCCGTTGCGGCGCAACATCTGTCGGGCCAGCGCGAGCGCCACCGGGGAGCGCCCGACGACCCACGACCGGGCGAGATCGAGGGCGGCGGGCAGCAGCTCGTCGGGCTCGTGGACCGAGCGGACCAGCCCGCCGCGCAGCGCCTCGGCACCGTCGAAGATGTCGGCGGAGTACACCCAGTCCAGCGCCTGCGCCAGTCCCACGAGGCGCGGCAGGAACCACGTCGACGTGGCCTCCGGCACGATCCCGAGACGCCCGAACACGAACCCGATCCGCGCTTTCGTCGACGCGAGCCGAGCGTCCATCGCGAGCGTCATGGTCGCGCCGATTCCCACGGCGGCTCCGTTGATCGCCGCGATCACAGGCTTGGGCAGCGCGTGGATGGCGAGCGTCACCTTGCCGCCGGTGTCGCGGATCCCGTCCTGGTACGGCGGCTCGTCGTAGTGCGCGTAGAAATCCTCGGCGGTGGGACGCAGCGACTCGTCCAGCCCGAAGACGTTGCCTTCGCCCGTCAGATCCATGCCGGCGCAGAACGCCCGTCCGGCGCCGGTGACCACGACGGCGCGGATGCCGTCGTCAAGGGCATCCGTGGTGAAGAACTGCAGCAGCTCGGCGGCCATCGTCAGGTCGAAGGCGTTCAACGCAGCCGGACGGTTGAGCGTGAGCGTCGCGATGCCGTCGACGTCGACGGTGACTGCCAGTGTTCGGTAGTCGCCGATCGAACGCCCGCTGGGGGCTGTGTCGGGGTGGGCGGGGCTGTGCTGGTTCACCATTCGTCCTCACGATGAGAGTTCCTGAATCCGGCCGTGCGGCCCGACGGTACGCCGGCGCGCCGTCGGTACCCCCAGAGTGACACGCTTGACGTGGCAGGACGGCTGATAAGCTGCCTTCCGGTCCGATTCGCCTGCCGGCCAGCGCGCGGAACGGCCCACCGCCTCCTTAGCTCAGTGGTAGAGCACTCGCCTTGTAAGCGAAAGGTCGTCAGTTCAATCCTGACAGGGGGCTCCGCTGTTCGACTCACGCCACCGCGGCGCTCGCCGCCACCGCGCACACTGCGAGCAGAGCGCCCTGCCAGGCGAAGGTCCGCGTCCGGATCCGCACACCTGCCGCTGCGCACCGCTGCATCCACAGAATCGTCGCCAGCGACCCCCACACCGTCACAACCGGCCCGAAGTTCACCCCGATCAGCAACGCCACGACGCGCTGCGGCGACGCGAGCGACGTCGGCTCCAACGCCAGGTACGCGGGCAGGTTGTTCACCGCGTTCGCCGCCACCGCCCCGACTCCCGCCAGCCGCATCAGCGCCCCGGCGCCCGTGCCGCTCCCCACCGCCGACGTGGCCGGTCCGGCGAGGCCGACGTGCAGCAGTCCGCGGATCGCTGCGAACACGACGCCCAGGACCAGCACCATCCGCCACGGCACGGCGATCCGACGCAGCGCCGACCGGTCCCGGATCGCGAGCGTGCCCACCAGAACAGCCGCCCCGACCAGCGCCGGGATCGCCGGCGGAACCCCGGACACGAATGCCGGACCGAGCAGTACGCACACCCCACCCGCGATCCACAACAGCACCCGATCCTCTACCGCGGGTGCCGGCGCCGGGTCGTACGGGCGACGGGCCGCGGCGCCGAACAGGGCCCGGGCGTGCAGGCCGGCCAGCAGGGCGACCGTCACCGCGATCCCGACCAGGGCCGGGCGCCACGCAGCGCTCAGATAGCCGTGCACCCCGCCCCAGGCTCGGAAGTGATATTCCGCCAACAGGTTCGACAAGTTGGAGACGGGCAGCAACAGTGACGCCGTGTTCGCGAGCCAGACCGTGGTCATCGCGAACGGCAACGGATCCACCCGCACCCGGCGCGCGGCGGCCAGCACCACCGGCGTCAACAGAACCGCGGTGGTGTCGAGGCTGAACAGGACCGTGCAGACGCACGCCAATGCCACCACCAGCAACCACAGCAGCCACACCCGGCCCCGGCCGGCGATCACGGCGGCGTGTCCGGCCACGTCGAACACACCCGCGGACTCGGCGATCTCGGCCACGACGGTGATCGCGAACAGGAACACCAGGACCGGACCGACCTGCGCTACCAGAGCTCCCACACCCCCATCCTTCCCGGTCCCGCCGACAGGTCGATTCAGGGCTCGGCGTCCGACGCCCTGTCGACAGGCGACGGGAGGCGGCGTGCCTATCCTGGCGAAGACGACGAGTCCGAGAGGAGGACGCACACGGTGGAGGCCACCATGGGCCGGCGATGGGATCGATTGCGGCGAGCGTTGCTGGGCGAGCGCACCGCGACCGTGGACACCGCGGCGCTGCCGGCCATGTCCCCGATCCAGCCGATCGACTTGACGGACGACACAGCGGTCGCGCAGATCCTCGACGTCGCCATCACCGTGGGCGAGGTGCTCCTCGACGCGGGAACAGGCTCGGTCGACACCGCGGCGCAAGTGGGACTGGTGGCGTCGACCTACGGCGTGGACGAGTGCCAGGTAGACGTGACATTCGACGCGATCCAGGTGTGGGCGGGCCGCG